>NZ_DASWWZ010000438.1:0-3497 GCF_036405755.1 Schlesneria sp. | reverse complement strand
GCAGTCGCTCTGTCGAGCATGCTTGCCCGAAACCAGACGGCTCACGCAGCGACGGCCACCAGCAACGGACTGGCCGCTCAGTTGACTCACTATCCGGCCAAAGCGCGGAACGTGATCTTTCTGTATATGGACGGCGGTCCGTCACAGGTCGATACGTTCGATCCGAAACCGATGCTCGACAAGTACGATGGACGATCCCCTCATGAGGTGATTGGCAAGGTCGAACCAACCCAGTTCGCCAACGTCGGCAAGATCCTGAAGTCGGCGTGGAAATTCCGGCAGTACGGCCAGTCGGGAATCCCGATCAGCGACTTGTTTCCGCATATTGCGACGTGCGCCGATGATCTGGCGGTCGTTCGATCGATGGTCGCCCCCTTTTCAGAACACACGTTCGCAAACTACTTCCTGCACACGGGACATGGTCAGCAGGGCCGCCCCAGCCACGGCGCATGGATCAGCTACGGACTCGGTTCCGAGTGCGACGATCTTCCTGCCTTCGTAATCCTCAATGGAGGGCTGATTCCACCCGGGGGGATGGATTGCTTCGGAAGCGGATTCCTTCCCGCAGCCTACCAGGGATCCGTCTTCACATCGGGTGAAGCACCCGTCGCGAATATCAAACCGAGCGAGAAAACGCGCGGGCTGCAAGCGGACAAACTCGCCCTGATGAAACGACTGGACGAGGGGCGACTTCAGCAGCTCGGCCGTGTTGACGCCCTGGAATCGGCAATTGCCAATTACGAACTTGCCGCCCGCATGCAGACGGCGGTCCCCGAACTGATGGACCTGCACGAAGAATCTGCGTCGACACACGAAGCCTACGGTCTGAATGACGAGTTTCCCAACACGCGAACCTACGGTCGGCTCTGCCTGGTCGCGCGACGCCTCGTCGAACGGGGCGTCCGCTTCATCGAGTTGACCTGCCCCGCAGGCAACGGGGACCGATGGGACCAGCATTCCAGTTTGATCGATGGACACACGAAGAACGCACGTTCGGTCGATATGCCGATCGCGGCGCTGATCCAGGATCTGAAACAACGGGGTCTGCTCGACGAGACACTCATTGTCTGGTGCGGTGAGTTCGGACGCACCCCCTTCGCACAGGGAAGCGACGGACGTGACCATAACCCCTACGGCTTCTCGATCTGGTTGGCGGGAGGAGGAATCCAGGGAGGCGTCATCCATGGCGCGACCGACGATTTCGGCTATCGCGCGGTCGAAAACAAGGTCGAGATCCACGACCTGCACGCCACGATGCTGCACCTGCTGGGTGTCGATCACACGCGGCAAACATTCCGTTTTGGTGGACGAGACATGAGACTGACCGACGTTCACGGCCACATCGTGAAAGAGATCCTGAGTTGAGATATCCCACCCCGGACCGTCTGGATGACGAATCGGGGCGAGGAAAAGGAGCTTTTGCTCCTCGCCGTGATCAGGCAGTTCTCCGGCAGGGGCTGTCCCTGCCGGATCGGCCAGCCGCCCCCGTGATCAACCCTTCTCGACCGGTACCTTGGGCAGGGAGGCCGCTGCCACACCGAGGGGATCCTCCTCGGTCATTCCGCTGCGCACGTCTTCCAGAACGGCTTGAATGTCGCCGCAATATTTCTGAAGCGGCAAATCATTCATGTCGAGGCCGAAGGGATCTTCGATCTCCACACCGATTTCTTCGATTCCAAACAGGATGTAGGAAATCAGCATCGTTGCCGGAACCGTGGCCCAGCCGAAATCCTTGATCAAGGCCAGGGGAAGTGTAAAGCAATAGACGATCAGTACTCGCCGCAGGTGAACGGTGTAGGCGAAGGGAAGCGGAGTGGAGCGAATGCGTTCGCAGGCGCCGCAGTAGTCAATCAGCAAGCCGATGTTGTAGTCCATGGATTTCATCTGAAACCCATCGATCACTCCCCGGCGTCGAGCTGACATCAGGCGTCTGGTGATCAGGCGAGTAATCGCCAGCGGCAGATGTTTCGAGGATTCCACCTGCTTCACATCTGTGGAATCAACTCCCTCCAGCTCAATCCCCAGTCCCGGCTCAGCCCGCAGTCGCTGCATGATGGAATACGGAAGTGCGAACGTCCAGGTGATGACTTCACGAGCAAGCCGGGGATCGGCAGTCAGCCACTCGCTCGACTGACGTGCGAGATTTCGGCTCTCATTGACGATACCACCCCAGTTTTTTCTCCCTTCCCAGAACCGGTCGTATGACGAATTCGTGCGGAAGACCAGCACCAGTCCCAGCGCGGTCCCCGTCAAGGTGTGGGCGGTGATGGGAATGACAAACGGTAGAAACGTGTCGGGCATCAGTTCATAAAGAACGGTGATGGTCGTGGCCCAGACAACGCTGGCCAGCACGCGGGAAAGAATCTCCAGAACCATGGACCCTTCAATGTCACACAGGTGACTGGTCCAGTTGTCGGGATCGTAGGGTTTCTGAGAAGTACGAAAATACGAGAAGAGTCGCTTCATTTAGCGTCGGCCACCTTTTCAATGCGATAGAGATGCGTTTTGGATCTCAGGATCAGGGACGATTTGACGACGGCTGGTGAGGCCAGAAAGCCGTCGTCCAAGTGGTTGTTTGCGACCAGTTCAAACTCTCGGGCCGCCTTAAAAACAGGAATTGTCCCTTCTTGGGAGAAGCAATAGATCAGGCCCTCTGCGTAAAGAGGGGACGACCAGTACTCGCCCCCCATTCGCTTAGTCCAGATTTCCCGGCCCGTTTTCGCATCAAGACAGGAAGCAACACCAGCGTCATTCATCATGAAGATCAGGTCATCCACCACGATCTGGGATGGGCGCTTAGGGATCGATTTACTCGATCTCCAGAGGATGTTTTCCGTGATGTCGCCCGTTCCTTTCGGGGAAAGAGCGATCAACGGATTGGGTCCATCTGCCGAATTGATGTACAGAACCCCATTCGTGAAGATGGGCCGTCCGGCCGCGTTGACCCCACCGTGCATCACCGTCCAGACCGGTTCCCCCGTCAGGGGGTCGTAAGCGATCGTCGCCGCAGCGAACGAACTGACGAGCAACTGCCGCCCATCGACCTCGATCAGCACGGGAGTAGAAAAGGCCTTTTTCCCGTCACCGTCGGTCGTACCGAAATTGACATCGCGGTCGCGCCGCCACACCGTTTCGCCCGTGAATTTGTTCAAAGCCGTGATGTACTGAAAGTCATAACCGTCGAGGCTGAGATACAGCAGATCGCCATAAACGATGGCCGAAGATCCGGGGCCACGGAAATGATTGCACTCCAGGTCATTCCGCTTCCAGAGGATCTTTCCGGAACGGGTATCCACGCAGGCGGTCCCGAACGATCCGAAATGCACGTAAACTCGCCCCTCCTCGACGTAAGGAGTCGGCGAGCCGTAAGTGTTGGTGGGATGCACGTATTGGGGTTTGTCGACTTCGAACAGTTTGACGTCGTGAGTGATCTTTCCCGTCTCGTAATCGACGCAGACGGCCGAAAGTACCAGCGGCGCGTCCAGTTTCGGCATTTC
>NZ_DASWWZ010000437.1:0-21822 GCF_036405755.1 Schlesneria sp. | reverse complement strand
GTTGAGGGGCTGCGGTCCAGAAGATCCCTTCTACGAGCCCCAGCGAACCGAGCGCGAACGCGAAATACCACACGACATGCTGCGGATCAGAAACGGAGAGCCCCTTCCAGGCGAGCAGTGCACTCAGACTCATTCCAAGCATCGCGATACCACGACAACCCCACCGCCGGCCCAGTTTTCGTCCCAGAAAGTCTGTACTGATGCCACCAACCACCATTCCCACGGCCATTGCCAAATGAACCGTCATGGTTGCGTTGCGGCAGTCTTCGACCGGCAGGCTTAATGTCTTTTCGAAGTAAGTCCCAAGCCAGTAGAAGAAGAGGTACATGAAGTAGCTGAGCGCGGCGTAGCTCAATGTCAGCAGGACCAGATTTCGATTTCGAAAGAGATCGAGGAAATCGCGGCTAGTGGAGCGAGTTCGTGGGGACGGCTGATCGGCTAACTTGACCATGTCACGCTCAGCAAAATTGGTCCAGGGGTGATCGATGACACTGTCACTGGAAAGGGCCAGCCAGGCGAGCGAGTATGCAATCATGCCAACGCCGCAAACGACAAATGCTCGCGGCCAGTCGAAATGATCCATCAATTTGCCGAAAACGGGGAAACAGACAGCGATCCCGATCAGTGCTCCCGCCGTGACCAGCCCGTTTGCCGTGGTCCGACTGGAGAGGGGGAGCCACAGGGAAACACTTCGAGCGGCAGCAGGGTGCAGCGGCACACTCATCCCTCCAGCAATCCCGCGAATCATCAGCAGCGGAACGAGCATGCCTGCGATGGGGATGCCGGTCCAGCCGAGAGCCCCCGTCAGTGCGACGCAGGTCCCCATCCCCAACCCCATACCGGCGAGAGCCCAGCGAGGACCGAGACGGTCAATGATCCAGCCCCCTGGCAGCATACTGAGGGTGTAGACCAGCAGAAATGCAGAATAGACCAGGCCCATCTGTTCCATGTCGAGCCCGCCGGGCTTGATGAAACGCTCGGTCCCCGCGACCGAAATGCTCACGCGGTTGAAATGCCCTAGAAAAGTGAATCCCATCAGCATTGCCACGATCAACCAGCGGATTTTTGTGGCTTGCGGTTCGGCAGAATCAGATGACATCGGCGGCAACCAAACAAGAGTGTCAGGGCACATCCATCAACAGATTGTTATCTTATTCTCGGATCTGGATCATCGCGACATATCAAGTCTGTTTTATCAATGAAAACTCAAGGAAAGTCATGTCGAAGCTGGATTTCTCGACCCAGGATTTCGAATTCCGAAGAAACCGAGTCCGCGAAGCAATGGCCTCAGCCGGTCTCGACTGGCTTGTGGTCATCCATCCGGTCTCGATTCACTGGCTGACGGGATCTGATGCGAAGAGCTATCAGGAATTTCAGTGCCTCCTAATTTCTGCCGAACCGGGTGACATTATCGTGCTCACTCGCGAGGGAGAACGGAGTGAATTTCTCGACGACGCTCTTGTCGACCAGATCTGGACGTTCGGGATGCCAGAACCTGAGGATCCCATTCTGCTGTTTGAAAAAGTGGCGAATTCGTTGGGATTGAAGCAGGCACGGGTGGGGATGGAAGTGCCCGCTTACTACCTGCATCCGCACCACTACGTTCGTATGAAGCAGTTCCTGCAGAAGGCCCTGGTCGCGGAACCAACGAACCTGATCCACGACCTCAAACTGGTGAAGTCCGAGGCCGAACTAAAGTACATCCGCGAGGCAAGCCGGATTGCCGACATCGCGATGGATGCCTTTGTGAGGGCCTTGCGGGAAGGGGTTACGGAACTGCAACTGGCAGGTACCGTCTATCAGGCGCTGTTTCAGAACCACAGCGGCATGGCCGCCAGCCCGATCAATCTGGTCTCAGGGCCGCGTGCTGGATTCAGTCACGGAGCTCCCACGGATCGCGTGCTAAAGCGAGGTGACATGGGCAGCATTGAATATGGTGCCATGTTCAAGCGGTACACGTCGACGATTGGAAGGCAATTCTGTCTCGGAACGCCCTCTCCGCGGGCGCAAGAGCTTTACGATGTCGTCCGTCGGGCATCGGACGCCTGTATCGCCGAGATTCGCCACGGGGTTCCTGCGGTCGTTCCACACCTGGCCGCCAAACGGGTCATTGATGACGCGGGTCTGGGGAGGGGACGCGTGCATACGACCGGGTACGGCCTGGCCCCGGGCTTTCCCCCGACATGGGGAGAACCGCTGCATATGCTTGGGGATAGTACTTACACGCTGCAAGCGGGAATGGTGATTACGGTCGAACCTCCGGTCTTCATCGGTGAGGAATTCCTAGGGGCTCGAATCATCGACAACGTGCTCGTAACGCAGAATGGAACCGAACTGTTATCGCGCTTCTCCCGGGATCTGATCGTTATCGATTGAGGCGTGTCGCAGGAAACGATCCGCGTTACAGGAAACGATGTGAAGTGCGCAAGCGGGTGCCGGGAGCGGCAACGTGCACCGCTTCCCTGGCGGGAGGCGAGCGGGTTTCAAACAGCGGAACGGATTTGTATGTTATCGATTGCGTTTCTCTCAGTTCCCTGAGAGATCGAACACGAGCAATCGACGGGGGATCATCGATTTTCGCGGGCGAGCAGGGAACGGCTTATCAGGCTAACCCTGAATGGTGGTACTGTCCGCGCGTTTGTGATTCCTGGCCGCTCGTGACTGAGAAGCGTTCCATGGTTCCGAATTGGGAAGATCGTCGACTATGAAAATCACTCCCCTGGCCTGTCTGCTTGCTGTGGTATGCGGATCTTTCAGCGTCGTGAACGCGGAAGAGTATGTACTCCATTCGTTCCAGAAGTTGCATCTGAACGATCAGTTCTGGGGGGAAGGGGCCAATGTCGGTGACTTCAATCACGATGGGAAGCTCGACGTCGTCAGCGGGCCGTACTGGTATGCAGCGCCTGATTTCAAGGAACGACGGGAAATCTACCCGGCGAAGCAGACCTTCAAACTGCAAAAGGCCGATGGAACAGTCGTCGACGTGCCGGGGTTTGAAGGGGCTCTGGGAAAGAACAATGCCTACTCGGACAACTTCTTCACGTTCACCCATGATTTCAATGGCGATGGTTGGACGGACGTCCTGGTCTACGGATTCCCCGGAGCGGAAGCGACCTGGTACGAGAATCCGAAAGGGGAAAACCGGCACTGGACGCCTCATGTGGTCTTCAAAACCGTGGATAACGAATCTCCCCAGTGGCTTGATGTCGACGGGGATGGCAAGCCAGAAATCCTGAGCGGTGCGACGCTTCCCGTGGAAGGGGATCAGAAAGGGTTTGTGGGCTACACGACCGTCGACTGGTCAGATCCCACCAAGCCGTGGACGTTCCACAAGATTTCGAAACCGGGAAACTGGCAACGCTTCACTCACGGTCTCGGTGCGGGAGACATCAACGGGGACGGACGGACTGATGTGTTCGTCGCGAACGGCTGGTGGGAACAGCCCGCCTCGCTTGCCGGTGATCCGGAATGGGTCTTCCACCCGGTCGCTTTCGGTGGCGGGGGAGCTCAGATGTACGCTTACGATGTGAATGGCGATGGCTTGAACGATGTCATCACCAGCTTGCAGGCCCACGGCTACGGACTCGCCTGGTTCGAACAATATCAGGAAGATGGCGAGATCAAGTTCCGCGAGCATCTGATTATGGGGCATGAACCGACTCAAAACCCCTACGGTCTGAAGTTCTCGCAGGTGCACGCGCTGGACCTCGTCGACATGGACGGGGATGGACTGAAAGATATCGTGACAGGAAAACGGTTCTGGGCTCACGGTCCAGCGGGTGACGCCGAGCCAGAAGCCCCGGCGGTGGTTTACTGGTTCAAGCTGGTCCGCCCCTCGGTCGGACAAGTTTCCTGGGTTCCACAATTTGTCGACGATGATTCGGGTGTGGGGACTCAAGTCCTTGCCACCGATGTCAACGGTGATGGAAAGCCGGATATTGTCGTCGGGAATAAGAAAGGGACCTTTGTCCATTTGCACGAGACAAAACCTGTTTCGAAGGAAGAGTGGGAAAAGGCTCAGCCGAAGGTCTTGTTTGCGAAATGAGCGGCGGAGGTGCTGCGCAGTCGGTGTCGCTTGCCTCAATGACCGGTCGAGCTACACTTCAAACGGGGATTGCCTGAAGAAGTTCGCTGAATAACACCAGGTTGATTGTTGAGGAGGGATCGCTTGATTCCTCGACTGCTCATGTTCCGTCCGGGATGGCTCGCAGTGCTGAGACAGAATTGACCTTATGGATTCTAATGCTTTTTTAGCCGTCGTGCTGTTGATCGTCGGCCTCGCAATCCTCGCTGCGGAAGTCTTCGTCCCCTCTGGCGGACTGCTGGGAGTCGTCACGTTCATCACGCTGGTGATCTCCCTGATCTTCGCCTATCGTGCCTGGGGGACATCAAGTCCGAATCTGTTTGTGGCTTACTGCGCACTGTTGCTCTTGCTTGTTCCGACCGTCATCGGGGTGGGATTTTATATCTTGCCTCAAACTTCATTTGGTCGGCGGGTCTTGCTCGAGGCTCCCACGCCGGAAGAAGTCACGCCGTATCTCGAAGAGTCTGCACATCTGGAGAATCTCGTCGGGCGGTTCGGCATCACAGCCACGCTTCTGAATCCGGGCGGAATTGTGAATGTGTCCGGAGAGCGATTACAGGCGACGTCTGAGGGACTGTCGATCGACAACGGTGTCTCGGTACGAGTGATTGCTGTTGACGGTCGAACTCTGATTGTGCGGCCCGGGGCACCTGAAGAAGTGGCTGCCGAAGAGCTGACAGAACCATTCGACTTATCGAAAGGACTCGATTTTGAATACCCTTCCAGCACTTGATGAAAAAGAGGTTCTGCTTTCTTCATGCAGAGAATTCCTGCCAGCCTGGGAAGCGAAGCCAGTTTCTCGGGGCGATAGACTCCGCTAAGATACGTTGACCCACGTCCACAATTCTGGCGAGCGTGATTCGACGTCAGAAACGTACGAGCTCCACCCATTATCGACCGATGGCCATGTGGCTGTCGTGCTTGACGGATCCGGGGGGAATCTCGCAGCATGTGCTGATGGTCTGGATCGATTCCTTCAACCCAACTGAATGCGGGCACATATGAGTTCACTGATCACCGTTGGCGTCATCGTGATTATTATTATCGCGCTGATCTTCTTCGCCGTGTTCGCACGATTTATCAGCCTCTGGATCCAGTGCTGGATGACGGGGGCGGATATTTCGCTGACCAATCTGGTGATCATGACGATTCGAAAAGTGAATCCAGGAGCCATCGTTCGGGCAAAGATTATCGCTGTCCAGGCGGGACTGACGGATACCTATCAGATCAGCACCCGTGATCTGGAATCTCACTATCTTGCGGGAGGGAATGTCCCCAACGTGATTCGGGCCCTGGTTGCGGCGAAGAAAGCCAATATCGACCTGGACTGGCAAACGGCTCAGGCGATTGATCTGGCGGGACGTAATATTCTGGAGGCCGTGCGGACCAGCGTTTATCCCAAAGTGATCGACTGTCCGGACATCCGAAAGGGACAATCGACGCTGGATGCTGTCGCGGGGGATGGGATCGTGCTGAAGGCTCGTGCCCGAGTCACGGTCCGTACGAACATTCATCAGCTCATCGGTGGGGCGACCGAAGAAACGATCATTGCACGTGTCGGGCAAGGCATCGTTCAAGCGATTGGTTCCACTCCCTCTTACAAGATGGTTTTGGAAAACCCCGAAATGATCTCACAGACGGTACTCAATCAAGGTCTGGAAAAGCAGACCGCCTTTGAGATCGTCTCGATCGACATTGCGGACATCGATGTCGGCGAGAACATTGGTGCAAGGCTGATGGCAGACCAGGCTGAAGCGGATATGCGAGTTGCACAGGCGAAAGCGGAACAACGCCGAGCCGATTTCACAGCCCGTGAACAGGAAATGGTGGCGCAGGTCCAGGAAAGTCGCTCGAAGGTCGTTCTTGCCGAAGCAGAAGTCCCCGTTGCGATTGCGGAGGGCTTCCGGAAGGGGAGTCTGGGGCTGATGGACTACTATGAATTAAAGAATGTGCAAGCCGACACGCAGATGCGAAGTACCATCGCGGGGACCGGAATCAGTAAATAATGTGTACGGAACATTGCCGGTGTGATATCAGTTCATCCTGGGACCGATCGGACGAGACCAGACCCGATTCCGACCGCGTGATGTTATCGATCGCATTCAGGAATATCGTATGATTTTCGCCGCCGGAAATAACATCGACATCTCGCAGATCATCGGGATGTGCGTGCTGGTGATTTCGTTCCTGAGCTGGTTCGTGAACCTGTTTCCGGGAAAAAATCAGCAGAAAGAGCAGCTGCCGAAGGCACCGCGGCCGCAGCAACGAACTGCTCAAAATGAGATTGAAGTCCTGCTGCAGCAATTGACCGGAGAGAAACCAAAGCCAAAACCGCCCCGTCGGGAACAGCCACAGGCATCGCAGGCACCCAAGCCTCCAAAACCACCCCGGGACCGGTCTAA
This sequence comes from Schlesneria sp., assembly GCF_036405755.1. NCBI lineage: Bacteria > Pseudomonadati > Planctomycetota > Planctomycetia > Planctomycetales > Planctomycetaceae > Schlesneria > Schlesneria sp. Next base: position 15,336 of record NZ_DASWWZ010000437.1, on the reverse strand, counting down.
AAATGGCCAGCGCTCAACAAATCAGCGGAATGTTTCCCAGGCACAGCCAAATCCAAAAGGAATTCCGACTCTCTCTTCGGAAATCAGTCAGGGATCGAGCGGCTTTGGACTGGCGACATCGGCCGCGGGGATTGGCGGTCATCCTCACCAGTTGGGCGGTCGCGTCGATGCGGCTGTGAACCGGGATATCAACTCCGCAGTGCAGCATGATCTGGGAAATCAGATTTCTGAAGCACAACCCCGGCAGGCACCGCAGCTTCATCCGCTGGTCAAAGTTTTGCGTGATCCAATCGGAATCCGACAGGCAGTCCTGTTAAATGAGATTCTGCAACGCCCAAAGGGTTTGAAGCGTTGAGCGATATGCGAAGCGAAAGGTGCTTCGCACGTTCTCGACCAACAGCCCTTTTTGGGATTTCGTCCTCCTGAGCACTCTTTCAATGTCAGAAATTGAACCTTCGGTTCTGCTCTTTGCGGGTCCGTTTGCCGTACGCGGCAGTTGTTCTTACTCACTTCGACTCGCCGAACATCTTTCAGCCTACGGACTGCGCAGCACACTCGCCTGTCCGGATGCAGGACGCGTCGAACCCGAGCGGCGCCGCGAGCTTCAGATTCGGGAGTTCTCCCATCTGCAGTTGCCGCTCTGGGGTTGTGTCGTGGTCCGGATGATGCTTCAGCAACTGAAGCTTGATCCGCCCGATCTGATCCATATCCAGTCCCGCAACGTCGCGCACCACGGCATGTGGCTGGCGCGAGAGCTGAAACGTCCCTTTGTTCTGACAATGCATGACTATTTGCAGCCGTGGGAACGGCTGGCAATTGATCGGCGCTGGTGTCGCCGAATTATTGCTGTCAGCGAATCGGTCAAGCGTGACCTGATGAGGCGGACCGGCCTGCCCGATGATCTGATTACTGTGATTCACAGTGGCGTCGATACGAACGAGCGAAAGAATGAATTGAGTGTCCTGGGAACTGACCGCGTCCCTGTTGTCGGTGCTGCCGGGCCGTTGGAGGAAGTGAAAGGTTTTCCCTTTTTCCTCAGTGCGGCGGCGCGAGTGCTGGCCCAGGGCCGTGATGTCGAGTTTGTCATCGCCGGGGCGGGACCGGAAGAGTCGAAGCTTCGCCGTCTGGCGCTGGATCTCAAGATCGATTCCCGCGTGACGTTTGTCCCCAACCTGCTGGAGTTCGGCGAAGCAATCGCTGCGATGGATATTTTCTGTCTGCCGTCGCTCCAGCAAGGAATCGGGACGATTATGCTCGAGGCGATGGCGCTGGGACGCCCCGTCATCGCGACGCGTGTGGGAGGTGTTGATCGAGTCATTCGGAACGATGAGACTGGTTTTCTCGTTCCTCCGTCGAACAGTACGGAGATGGCGGATCGCATTATGGAATTGCTCGACAGTCCCGATAAAGCCCGATCCATCGGACGAGCAGGACGGCTTGAGGTCGAACGCGAATTCAGCGTCAATCAAATGGTGTCACGGACCGCAGAACTCTATCGGGAAATTCTCGACAGAAAGGAACCCGTCGTCGAAACGGAAAGTGCCATTATCCAGCATGCGAGGTAGCGCTGGAATGGGCCCGTTCATGGTGACGCGTGCAGTTGCAGGATGACCCCGTCAAGAAAGTCGGCCAGCCGGTCGGCGGCGATCAGGGCCTTTTCACGGAGCTGCCACATATCCTTGTAACTGCCGGGGCGTTTCAACAGGGCACCCACTACGGCGCCGAATCGCACCGATCCGGTTTCTCCTACCAGACTCAGAATTTCTTTGGGGAGATCCGCAGAGAGGTCATCGCTCACGGCACGCACGGCGAGAAAACGGGTCTTCAGCTCGCGGCACTGCTGGGCGATTCCGTAGGTCTCCATATCGACGGCAATCGCGCCCGTCTTTTCGGCGAGTTCTTGTTTTTCGGCCTTGGTGCGCACCATCTTGTCGACGGTTAACGTTCGACCAACGTAGAGGCCGCGAGCAGGATCTGCTGCGATCCCGATATCAATTCGCAGTGGCTCGTCCTGCAAGTTGGTGACTTCGTTGGCCACGACGATTTGTCCAACCTGCATCTGCGGATAAAGTGCTCCGCAAAACCCCGTGGAAATAATCCAGCGGGGCTGATGTGCCTCCAGAAGTGCCGCTGTGGCCCGTTTCGCCCGCGCAGACCCCATCCCGGATTCCACCATGGCGATGCGAGTCTCTTTATAAAAACCTCCGCGAAAGGTGAATTTCCCCCCGGTGTAAGTTTTCACTTTGGAACACCGACTGAAGAAGTCGCTGAGCTCCATGGGGAGTGCACAGACCAATCCGATTTCAGCCTGTGTCGAATTTGTTTTGACCACCGAATCTGACGTTTTAGCTGTCAATTCAACCTCGCAGGAAGAGTTTTCGTCTTTTGCGTTTCTGGCAGGTGTTTCTTCATCGACAGGAACCCTGCAAAACAGTCTTTAAACGCTCTCGTCAATGTTTTACTCATCGTATCAGCCTCCGCGACCGGTGTCTCAGGTTTGGCTGTACGTTACTTCGGCTAGATTCGCCGCAAGCATGATTCCCCGCGAATCGGAAGGCCGTCTGATGTCGACAATTTCTGTGCGGAAATGAGGACTGCCACTTTTGCCAAGAGGCAGTCGCGTCACACCGATGGCAGCTCTCATTCCCTGTATCCGATATCTTAGTTCAGCTACGAAAGGAAATGGATGCGAAAGCTGCTGATTCTGACAGCCGTTGCAGCAGTCATGATGACGAGTGTCGAAGTCCACGCGGCCGCTCGACGGGTACGTCCGCAAGTCTCGAGCGCACAGAATCCGTTCACTCGATTGATGGAGTTGGAACGCCGCAAGAACGCCTATTTGAAGCAATTGTTCTTCGGCAAATAGACCAGTCACATCCCCGCTGACTCGAACAACAAGCGGATCAGCCCCGTGACAGCCAGTGACAGTAGACTTGGAACCGATTTAACCGGAAGTGGAGGTTGCTAAAACAAACTCTGACATCGGCGGCCAACGGTAAATTCGACGAGTTGTTACGCTGTTGGCTTTGGTCCCTGCAAATGAATGCCGCGTGGCCCGTCCACGCGGCATTTTTGTTGTACATATCTGATTGACGGACGAGATCATTCAGGACTTCGAGATCCCTGAATCCTTTCGCGCCACCACCCCGCAGAATGGTGGGCTGGCAGCCAGGAGCGTCACTCTTCACACGCCGGTAAGGGCATCTCACACTGACGATGCCCTGTCATACTATTGATTTTTGGTTGATTCTCATTGAGGGCGACGTGCGCGAGGCTCATTCAACGTTCGCTTAAAAAAGTGGGCAATCGAGCCCACAGTGAAAGTCGCGTTCCGTGTGACAGCACGGAAGACCAACCGGAGGCGTTGAACCAGTCTCCTCGATCCGTCTCGGCGGGCTTCCCCACTCCGTTCCACGAATTGACTCGTTTCGGGTACAGACCAGATCTGCACATCCGTCGAAATCACGATGTGACATTCGACCCATCAAAGCCGTCTTTGGGCTCTGCGATACGGCGAAGCCATCTCTAACGGTGAGTACGGCTCGCACCGGTGCCCGGTCGAGTCGTACTCACCGGAGTCCCGCGCCTTAGGCCGGAACCGACGACGTGGGTCCTGGCGACTCAAGGGAACTCGAGAATGAATGCCCCGTGCTCAGTTCCGAACATGGAACGTGGTTCTTCGGGACGCCACTCCTTTCTTCCGTGAGTCTTTGCCGGTGACGATGATCGACGGCCGCAACGAATTGACCACATTCGCCAACGGGGAATCGGCTCGATGCACCGCTGTCAAAATCACGAACCGACGGAACGATCGTCATCGCGCGACTGGGGCCGAAGAGAGCCAGATGCGAGCGACGATTTCTGACGAGCTTTTTCTGCACGGATTTGCTCGTGTCTCAATCGTCGCCGCGAGGAAAGCCACTCGATTGAGGGCAATTCGGATTGCGTGATCACTCTGGTGCGAGATGCTTTCGCCCTCCCCCGGTTCACTGAAGAGAGTTTGGGGCACTCCGCTCTCTATGCGGTACCCAAAGCCGGATCGATTGATGCAGTCCACTTGAGCCGTCACGATGCACAAAGAGAGGCACAAAGAACAGGCCCACGCTGCAGCGTTGACTGTATAGCGGGTTCCTCATTGTCGTCTCCTGGCGTGAATTCCGTGGGGATGACCGGACCCAGCGGCGCTGTCCAGGACAGAGGTATCTTGAGATACGGACTCTAATTTGGTCATGGAATGAAAACACGCATGCCAGCTTCGCGGGAAGCCGGCATGCGTGCTGATGGTCGTTCTTGGTTCGAGCTGCGGCTGGCCGTGCGGCTGGCCCTCGATGTCTTCCAAAGAAACGATCGAGGGGAGTCAGTGACTCCCCTCGACTTTTCGCTTAGATCGTTCCGACTGGTCTCAATCAGATTGCGGCCAGTGGACGAGCTATTCTCAAATCAGTTGCAGCAGGTCGTTGCAGGAGCTGCACAGCTTGGTGCACAAGAGGTGACGGCAGGAGCGCCACAGCTTGGAGCACAAGAGGTAACAGCAGGAGCACCGCAGCTAGGAGCAATGTTGCCGCAGCCGGTGTTGCAGCACGAAGCTCGGTGGAGCTTGAACTTTGGCATGCAGAGCTTTGGCAATCGAATGCGATGACGTGGGCGGCAACCGCAGTTGTTAGCGACTGGACCGCAGGTCGAAGCCACTGGTGCACACGAGACAGCGGGAGCTGCACAGGTAGGAGCACAAGAGGTCACGGCTGGAGCACAAGCGGTAGCAGCAGGAGCTGCACAAGCTGGAGCACAAGCAGGAGCGGCACAGCTAGGAGCAGCCGAAACACAAGCGGCGGGAGCAGCACAGCTGGGAACATCGCAGGTATTACAGCTGTTGTGGTGGTGGAACAGGCCAGCTTGAGCACTGTTCAGACTGGCGAAGGCGGCCAGCGCGGCGGAAATCCAAACAAACTTCATTGCATTCTCCAGGTACATCATGGGGCCGAGGGAACGTGTGAACTGAGTCTAAACCAATCCAAACACCGCGTTTGGTTGTTCGCTCAGTTCGAGGGAGCGATTCGCGTCACACCTATATTTTCGACGATTGTGGGATCTTCCTCTCAACCATTTGGAGATCTTTTCTCGCTCTGGCCCGTATCCACGATCAACATGCCAATAAAACCGACTCTGCGGGCAGGCCACCATTCGCTAGACTGATTTCGGACAATTTCGACCCACATTCTTCAAAGTGAGATTGCATTGAGCTTCGTGTGGCACGTGATCATTTCCATAGGTGTATTGGCTGCATCAGTGATGGTTGTGCGAAGCGGAAATGCCATTCGCCAAACGACCTTGGAAACGGCCTGGGGCTGGGCCGTCGCTGCTGTCGTGGCGTGGACCGCGACCTGGTTTACCGTTCAGTGCGCAGGTATCACTTCTGACGCTTTTGCAGATCATGCCTGGTACGCCTGCGCGGTCCTGTCGCTCTGCCCTCCAATGGCGGTTCTGGGATCACGGCGACCGGGAACTCGCGTCTGGATGTGGTTCATTCTGTTCCCCATGCTGATGGCTCTTGCCTGGCCCCTGCTGGCAGTTCGATTGCAAGGATCTGAGCTCAGACAAGTTCAATTAGAGCTTCCTCAACTGCTTGCCTGTTCGTTCGTACTTGTCATGGGGGTGGGAAACTATGTTGGAACCAGGTTCACGTTCGCTGCCCTCCTGTATGGCGCTGCGGTGATCAGCTCTGTGATCTCCATGTCACAAGTGGCACCCTACTGGTTACTCGATCGTCTTCAAGTGAGATTGTGGTGTTCCGCCGCGATGGCTGTGTCGATCGGTTTGAGTCAGCTTTCTCGCCGTCCCACTCACCATTCACGGTTCGATCAGTTATGGGTGGAATTTTTCGATCTGTTCGGAATTGTCTGGGGTCGCCGAATCCAGGATCGAGTGAACCACATTGCTCAAAAGGAATCGTGGCCGGTTCGGCTAGGGTTCGAAGGGTTCGTTCTCGTCGAACCTGTAGCGTCGTCTGACATGGTGCTTCACGGTAGAGGCACACCGACTGGCGGTCCACTTGATCAATTCAGGAGCCGCAGCATTCAAGTGGGGGCGGATCCCGCACTCCTGGAAGCGCGTATTGAGCAGACCTTCCGCTGGCTGCTGCGGCGTTTTGTGGATCCTCCCTGGATCAACAGTCGCCTCGGCGCTGTGGCGACGTCGGTCCCTGCGCGCGAGGAGATCGATTCGTGATGTCATTCTCAATGATCAGTTCCGGTTGATGTCAAATGCAGGCTTGGGGCTCGCACCATCGGGGCGAAGCGAGCGGCAATTAATGGTAAAGAATGATTGATGGATGGCCCCACGAGCGGCACTCATGGAACCACAAAATGAAATCCAATCAGGTGTCTCGTTTTTTGGACGATGCTGGCACGGAGTCTGCTCTTAAGTTCGGTTGCCGTCGGCAGGCGTTGGCCCGCTCTTGTCGATAGGTGTTGAAGGCGTCTCAGGTTAATTCCTGAGGCGCCTTCAGCTCTTTGATGAGGCCGACAAACGCGTCTCCCCTTCACCGCTACTGTTGGGCAAACATCTTTCCCATGCCGCTTTCCCCCCAGGAAAATTCCCTCTCGCGAAGTGGCCCCGAATCAGCCCCCTGATTCACTTTGGGTGGCGTCACGACACGCCGATTGGTAGGCTTGGTCAACGCTCGTGACGTGTCTTTATCTCTTGTTCGATAAGTTGCATTCCTTACTTTTTCCTCAGCAGGATCACTGTCTGATTTCAGGAATGTTCGCCACTACTAGTGACGCCGCCTTGTTTGATGTCCGTTCCCAAGATCACGTCTCGTTGGATTTGGTCAAAGTCTTTTTGCCGAATGCACCAAGATGTCTATGCCGCTGAATGTCGATAGCTTCATCGCCGTGCTGAAGAAAAGCGGCCTGGTAGAAATCGAGCGCGTACAGAAGTTCTTGCGGGAAACCAGGTCTTCTACTTCGCACGCAGAGACCCCTGCGCAGGTGGCTGATCGGCTGGTGGCGGGAAATCTCCTGACGCGATGGCAGGCTGACAAGCTGATCCAGGGGAAGCATCGCGGCTATTTCCTCGGCAAATACAAGCTCTTGTCGTTGCTCGGTAAGGGGGGAATGAGCTCCGTCTACATGGCTGAGCATCTGCTGATGCGACGTCGCTGTGCGATCAAAGTATTGCCTGCCAAGCGAGTTGATGACTCGTCCTATCTGGAGCGATTCTACCGCGAGGCACAGGCCGCAGCCTCGCTGGATCACCCCAATATCGTCCGTGCTTATGATGTTGACCACCAGGACGATGGCGACCGACAGATCCACTTTATTGTCATGGAGTATGTTGACGGCACCAGTCTTCAGGACTTGGTTCCCGCTCAAGGGCTGGGCTCTTTCCTGGATGCTGCCGAGTATGCACGCCAGGCGGCTCTGGGGCTTCAGCACGCGCATGAAAACGGGATGGTTCATCGCGATATCAAGCCCGGTAATCTTCTCGTCGATCGAAATGGAACACTGAGGATTCTCGATCTGGGACTGGCGCGGTTTTTTCGCGTCGACGAAGGAAGCGAAGCGCTCACAATTCGACACGATGAGAAAGTCCTCGGGACCGCTGATTACCTGGCACCTGAACAGGCGATTGATAGTCATGGGGTCGATGCCCGAGCAGATTTATACAGTCTCGGATGCACACTGTATTTCATGGTGACCGGACAGCCCCCCTTCAACGAAGGAACGCTCGCGCAGCGACTACTCGCACACCAGGTGAAATCGCCTCCCGCACTCGAGTCACTGCGGCCCGATCTGCCACCGACACTGGCGGCGATCATTCGCAAACTGATGGCGAAGCAACCGGGGAATCGATTTCTCAATGCGGCGGAGACGGAGCTAACCCTTTTCCGTTGGGTCGATGACAACGCCGATCCGGAATGGCGACGACGTCATGCGTCCGTGTACGGCTCGCGCGCACACGACTCGAATATGAACGTCAGGATTCCGTCGGCCAAGACATCCCCGCTTGCCGAGCAGAGGCCACTCTCTGAGCTTGTGACTCCCCTGCCCGTTCTTCCCACAGTGGTCAGTACCTCGCGATCTACGACCGAAGAGCGGATGGGGCGTACCTCAGAGAGCGGTGGCGGACAAGAGTCCGCGCTGGCGGATTTTCTCTCATCGCTTGATCATTCAACGATCAGCGAGGTGAACTCCGATAAGTCAATGCACAAAACAAGTTCACGAGGCCTCCCGACGACTTCGTTCAAAAGTTCTGCGTCATCGATTCAGCCCGCACGATCCGCGACGTCCACAAACTCAGATCCGGCTCCAGCGAGTTTCGATGCCGAAACGCCGATTGCCCCTGTGGAACTGCATTCCAGTTCGGCAAACAATCCGTCTCAACAAAATTCGCGTAGCGCAACAGCGGCCCGGTTCGGTAGGCGAAAGTTTGATTCACTGCTGATTGTCGGATCGCTACTGGGCATATCGGTCCTGGGGGTTTTGTTTTCATACCTGGGGAGTAATGGTGGCGCGGACGTCAGAAAGGACTCATCACCAGCAAAGTCGCTGGAATTTCCCAAGGACAAGCGAGTTGTCCGGGTCGGTGGAAAAGACGCTGATTTTCAGAGCATTCGTGAAGCCCTGATCGCCGTCCGCGAGCGGTACCGGCCGGCCTTGGGAAGTTCTCATCGACTTGTGATCAAGGTCAGCGCTGGCACTTATAATGAACGAATCCACATGGATGGTCGGGCGGGAGTCTGGCCAGAGGGGATCCAAATTGTCGGTGAAGGGAACGTACGACTGGCGCCGTTGGGTGATGAACCCGTGATTCGACTTTCTAACCTCACTCGTTTCACCATTGAGCATGTTGAGGTGGATGCGGATGACAAGAGGGTTGCTATCCAGCTCAGCGACGATCTGCACGAATGCCGATTGACGGATGTGACGGTAGGCGGCTTCGCCGAGGCCGGTATCGACTGCGTCGGAGTTCAGGGGCTCGGTTTCGGCGACGGCCAACTGACTTTCGAACGGCTTCGATTCAATCCTGCCAGTTCGAGTGCAATGGGGATCCGCATCCTCAAATCAAACGAACAAGATGTCAGCAATCTCGTCATTCGCAGTTGCGAGTTTATGCGGGCCCTTGATGCGGCGATTGTCATTCAGGGAGGTTCACCTTATCGGGTCTCCGTCTGTGAATCCATTTTCTACGAGTTGAATGACGGGATTCGGGTCGATGGCGCGCCGGTGCTGCGGGGGATCCGAATCTTCAATAACACGTTCCGTGATATCAACCACGCGATTTGTTTCCGCGACTTGCCTGATGAGCGTTCCTCTGAACTGAGTCTGCGGAGAAATCTTTTTTCAAAGATCCGGAAGTCTGAATGTCAGATTGAGCGAGGATTTGACGAAGCCCGGTTCCGTTCGATGCTGGCCATCAGTCCGCCAGGTATTCAGGATAACTGGTCAGATCGACCCAAACCGACAATGCCCGAACCCGGAGAACTTCCGTTTCTCTTTGAAAATGGGGGCCGTCAGGGGGAACAGATGCTCACTTTCACCTCGGTCGACCCCGAGCGGTCCCGTTTTCTCGCCCCTGCCCCGAACAGTCCTCAAAAAGACGTTCCCGGAGCGCAAGGTGATGAGAAGAAATGGGTTGGAGCACTAGGTTTGGATTAGGCATCAAAATTGTCTGATCGTTAAACTCAAGCAATCTCCGACCAGGCCGCGTCATTTCCCCGGCGGCACGAAAATTTTTCCTGAAGAATCGGTCCGGGGTCCCGTGCGGGCCCCGCGGCGGGACGATTTGAGGGGTGTCGCAACTCACCGAGGGGGCGCAGGTTACGCTTCGAGCCAAAATTTCTGCCCGAGGGTAGACACCGTCGCAACCAGGTAGCGCCGCTCTAAATGGTTTCCACATTGAGGCTTAAACGCGGTACTTGCCTGAGGTTTCCTCTCCGCCGTACGATACGTTCGACAACGTAATGGCCACCGGTCGTAATGGCTGGTGTGCGAAGTGACCGACACTCGCTTGAAAATCCAAGGGCCGACAAGCGGGCCGGTGTGACGTAGGTGTTGAAGGAACGGGTACAAAATGCCGTCGCGAATTTCAAAATCACATCATCAACAGCGATCCCTGCGAGGAGCGATTCATTCCCGTGGTGCGCGAGCAGTCCGCCCCAATGCCGCCTATCGGCAACGTAGCCGTACTGACCATCTTTCGACTCACTTCAGTGCACCCGAAACCTGGTACGAACCACAGCAGCGTTCAACAATCGACTTCGTCGAGGAAGCCCCAGGAGCAGGATACTTCCACCCCGTCACTGTCGATGAAATTCGTGAGCGACTCGCCCAGCTTCCTTCAACATTCACAGAGGGAATTGAAGTGGTCCAGTTGAGCGGTATGACTCGAAAACGGCGCCTCTTTCCCTTGTACGGAATGCAGTGGGGACCCAACGTCTATCTTTATCCGGTGGAAGAGAGTCTCGTCGAATCGTACCTCAACCCACCCCGTCCGGATCAGCTTGTTGAGGCACGCATGTTCGGTGCCCAGTGGTCGCAGTCAGGCCATGAGTGGAAACTGACCTGGACACGTGAGACGATTCGAGACTTTTATCTCAACAACGTCCTGATTCACGAAGTGGGGCACGTTAACGACACCCGCAATACGAATTCACACAAGCGGGAACAATATGCCATCTGGTTTGCCACCGAATATGGCTACCGGGCTTCTCGTGGCCGGTCTCGCTTCGGCAAGGCAAAGTAATCGAACCAACTCGGGCCGAAGTGGATGAGGGTCAGAGGTCGATTCGCATCGATCTTGCATTGGCCGATCGCAGCAGGGCGACTTCGCGGTTTGCCCGCCAATGAAAAAACCCCAGCACTTGCTGGGGTCGGTAACCGATTGCAAAATCGCATTTGGTTAAGTGGCGGGGGCAGGATTTGAACCTACGACCTCGAGGTTATGAGCCTCGCGAGCTACCGGGCTGCTCCACCCCGCGTCAGGGTGTCTTGGCGACAAGCGGAGTATAGCCGTCAGAACTGAGAAGGGAAGTCCACCCTTCTCAGTTTTTTCAACTTCTACTGAGATTGTGGTGAGAACCCGCTGAAATCTCGACGCAAGCGGCAAAGTGGCGTGCGAAAATCCGCTCATTCCGCTCGCGAGGGACCAGGTACGATTTATTTAGCGTTCATAATTTCAATTCTTTTCAGCGATTCCCAGGAAAGTTTTTCCCTCTCAGGGATCTCAATCTGAACGGAACTGCGATGCGGGAGTTCAAACTGGGTCTCATCGATCTCTTCTTCCGTCACAAGTTCCTCGGCTTCGTCCAGAAGCTCGGGCAGATCATCCGCCCCCGAGGCGGGTATGACGATCACGGCTGGCGATTGAGCATGTGCGACGGTGGTGGTAACCGGGGGCTCGATACGAGCCACTGTTCGAGGGCCGGTCGGGGTCTTAGCCAATGCCGAAGCAGATTGTGACGGCAGGATTGCAGGTGCGGGAGGAATATCCGCCGGATCCACCTGACGAACCTGCGCCACGGCGTTGCTGGTTTGTGGGGCGGGCTGCAACTTCTTCGGTGGCTGAGGCTCGGGGATGGGTTTCAGCCGCACAGGAACATTGGACAGTTCCGGACTGCGAGCGGCGATGACCGGAGGGTCCTGCTTGATTGCTTCGGGGGCAGGTAACTTGATTGGTGCCGTCTGTTTTGTGGGGTCTACGGGAGCGGCAGCAACCTGCACTGCAGATTCGGCAGCGATCTCAGCCATTCGCATGGATTTATGACCCGCACCTTTGTCCCCGCGGGCAATTTGTACTGCTGCGAGGTTCCGCAATGCATCGTGCTCTGCATTAAACTGTCGGAATGTTGCCAGACTTCCCTCGTCGTCTTCCATCCAGGCTCGCACGACGGCAAGGTTGTATGCCGCAGTGCGGTTCGATGAATCCGCACTGGTCGCCCTTGCGAGGTACTCTTCTGATTTGGCGTATTCTTTCTTCAAGAATGCCAGATGACCAATATCTGCCAGAATCTTCGAATCATCCGGCTTGAGTTCGAGTGCCTTGTTGTAGAAGACTTCGGCCTCGTTGTGCAGATTCATTTTGACGTAGAGCAGTCCAAGCCGGTGAGCGCATTCCGCGTTATCCGGATTGGCTTGATGAATGCGGGTGTACAGTTTTCTTGCTTCGCTCAGATGGCCGCGCGCTTCTTCCCGCTGAGCGACCAGCATCTGCTGGGCCATCGCCTTCTGAGGGTCATGCAGAGCCTCTTGCTGCGGAGCGTCAACCCGCAATGGATGAGTGGCACATCCGTTGCCGAGGAACGGCGCCAGGACCAGCGCGACATTCAACGTCCTTCGGAATAACCGTCTCATGGAATTATCCTGCCACAAACTTTTCAAAGGACTTGTACTTCCATTTCCGCCTCGAACCGCTGCATCGATCCCGTTCATCCCGGAAAGACATCGTGGAGCGAGTGTTCGCGTTGGCGGAAACAGACCTCACTTGCGGGTGCAATTGCAAGTTCCTCAAAAGTATCGGTTGCAGGGGTCATTTTGCTTGGGTTTACTTTAATGTTTGGTTCGCTTCGGTGGAAAATGCCGTGCGCAGCGCATTTGTCAGCACGGAACGATGGGCAAACTGGACGGACTGACACATCACACATCCGGTCGTGCGGACGTTTTGGCCGATTACAACTGTTTGCCCGGCGCAGGATTGACAGGTATCATCCTGTAAAACTTTCTGAATCCGGCCAGGCACCTTGAGTTTGGCTCATGGCGGTGTGCAACTGATATTGAGGTCAAACAATGATGGTCAATGTCGTGCAACAGATCGACCGGTCCTTCTGCCGTCGTCGATCATCGATTTACCCCCCTTCCAGGCAGTCGATTTTGAGCACGATCAAATCCTTATGCGTTTCAACGCGTGACCTGGTTCGCGTAGGGCTTCTGCTGAGTGTTTTTTCCCTGGTGATCACGACGGCGGCAGGGCTCGAAGCCGCCGATCCGGGACTTGACGACTACAACGTGGCGGTCGGACTCTACAAACAAAGCCGCTGGAATCAGGCCGCCGATCAGTTTCGCAAGTTTCTGAAGAACTACGAAAAGCACGAAAAGGCTAGTCTTGCCCGGCTCTACCTGGGGCGTACCCTGGTCAACTCAAAAGACTTTCGAGCCGCTCGAGACGAGTTTCGCAAATACGTTTCGGAGAATCGCCAGAACGCGAATGTCAGTGAAGCGCGCTATCGTATCGGTGAGTGCAGTTATCTGCTGGATGATTACGCCGCTGCCAAGACCGATCTGGACAGCTTCGTCCGTGATTTTCCAGAGGATCCCCTGCGCGAATACGCCCTGCCCTATCTGGCTGATTCCCAACTTCGAACCAACGACGCCACGGGGGCTCTGAAGACCTTTGAGACGGCGATTGAGAAATTCCCGGCAGGTAGTCTGATTGATGACTGTAAGCTGGGAAAGGCCCGTGCGCTGGACAGCCTTAAGCGACACGACGAGGCTGTCCAGCTCTTTCAGGAGCTCGCGGCGAACAAAGAAGGTGCCCGCGGCGCGGATGCTCAGTTTTACCTGGGGGCAAGTTACTTTGAACGCGAAAAATTTGCAGAGGCCGCCACGGCTTATGCCGCCGTGGGAACGAATTTTCCACAGAGTCACCTCGTCCCCGCTGCTCAACTCAATGCGGGGTATGCTCTGTATCGCTCTGGTCAATTCGCAGAAGCCGTGCAGCAGTTTCAGTCGGCCGCCAAAGACAAGTCGCAGCAGCCGACGGCGGGATATTGGGAAGGCCGCAGCCTCAAGTCTCTGGGTGAATACGAAAAGGCGCTCGAAAGCCTGCGGACGGCGGCGAGCTTCGCCCAAAAACATCCTCTCGCAGAGTCAATCCTGTTTGAGCAGGCATTGTGCGAGCGGTACCTGCAGCATCCCGCTGAGGCCCGTCAATTTTTTGAACAGGTGGTGACGACCTACCCGACTGGGGATCTTGCCGACGACAGCATGCACGCACTGATTGAGATGTCGATCGAGTCGGGGGAGCTTGCCACAGCAGAACAGTTGCTCGCGCGATTCCCCAAAGAGTTTCCTTTAAGTGGTCTGCGTCTGCATATGGAAATGCTGTCGGGCCGACTGGACTTGGCGCGCGCGGGCCAGGGTCTCAAGGAAAAGCTGCCGACCGCGGAAATCAACGTGTTCTATGATGCGGCCAGCCGACGTTTCGAACGTGTGATGAAAGAAAGCACGTTGCCCAAGACGCAGGGGCACGCCCGCTATTACCTCGCGCTGACAAAGCAGCTTCAGGGGAATCAGGATCAAGCACTCGAACTGATCGCACCACTTGTCGAGAAGGCCCTCGCGGATGGCGAGAAAGGTGATTTTTCCGATGCCATCGTCCTGCAGGCGGATAGCCTGTTCCAGCAGCAGAAGTTCGAACCAGCCTTGCAATCCGCAGCGAAGTATCTGGAAATGCTGCCCAAGGGTCGTCAATCGGCCCGAGCCCTTTCCCTTCAAGCTCTCTCTGCAGAACGGAAAGGGGAACCGGACATCGCGACCCTGGCCTTGGCACGGCTTGAGAAAGATTTTCCGAGTCACCCCCTGACGCTCGTTACGCTTCAGCAGATGGCCGAACTGGCGGAATCGAGGGGTGACTGGGTGACCGCCGGACGGCTATTCGAATCAAGCCTGCAGTTCGAGACCGATCCTGAAAAGAAGGCCTATGCGGTTCGAGGGATCGCTCTTGCACAGTACGAACGGGGTGAGTTTGAAAAAGCTGCAGCCACCTTCGGACGCGTGATCAGTGAATTTCCGAATCACAAGCTTGAGATGGAATGTGCTTACTACCAGGCAGAATCTCTCAGACGTGCGGATCAACTCGAAGCATCGTTAAAGCTGTTTCAAAAAATCTTCGAAAGCGCAGTGCTGGATCAGATCCCGGCCACCGGTGCCGAACTCGAACCTCCACTGGAATTCTCGTACAAGGCTGGCCTGCAGGCGGCCCGCATCCTCAGTAAATTGAATAAACTCGACGAAGCCGATGCCGCGTACGGGGAACTCCTGAAACGGTTTCCTCAACCCGCCGATCTTGATAAGCGACTTGATGAATGGGCCATCTTCAATTATCGCCACGAAAAATTTGAGCGGTCCGATGCGATCTGGCGAAGACTCGTCGCCGAGACTCCGCAAAGCCCCCTGGTCAACAGCGCCCGCCTGAGCCTGGCGGAAAGTGATTTATTCGCCGGGAAGTTTGAAGAAGCACGACAGGCATTTGAGGAACTGGCGGGAAGTGATCAGAGTACTGCGGATATCAAGGAGCAGGCGCTCTTTCAACTGGTCGTGCTGGCAGTCGACCGACAAC
>NZ_DASWWZ010000436.1:0-7115 GCF_036405755.1 Schlesneria sp. | reverse complement strand
ATGTCAGCAGGCCTTCGATCACAGTAGAACTCGACACGTACTACATGCAGGTGCTCGAAGTCACAATTCAAGACTTTGAGAGGTACCGTGTCGAAATGCGCGAGAAAAAGAAGACGGTTCCCCCGGCTCCGCTGAATGCCTCGAGTCCCCCCCAGTTGCCGGCGTTAGGACTTCCCTGGGGGATTGCAGTTAATTACGCCAAGTGGGCGGGCATGGAGCTTCCGACGGAAGCCGAGTTTGAGAAAGCGGCTCGTGGTACTCACGGGTTGAGAACACCCTGGGGGGACGGAAGACCGCTGTGGGCCGAACGCACCATCTCGGCGACGGGAATCTTCGCTGCCGACCGCAGCCCCTACGGAATTTATGACCTGGCGGGGAACGCCTCTGAGTGGTGCGCAGATTTGTACTCGGCGACGGCTCATGAAGAAGCCGTGAACTCAATTTCGAAAGACAGTCTGAAAAACTGGAGCGGCCCGAAGAAGGTTCGTGACATGAATCTTCGCGTCGTCAAGGGAAATGGCGAGAACTGGAGTATCTGGCATCGGACGGGAAAGGATATGGGGAAAGCCCATAGCGACGTCGGATTCCGCTGTGTACTCAGGATTCCACGCAGCCCCAAGTGATGGTGCCACCTTCGGCTCTGCAGGTTAGCTCGACACCGGGACGTTTCTGCGAGTCAGTTCATTCTCCGCGTCGGGCCTGAAGTCTGAACTGTCCCCGGTCCGGTCAGCGATTCGAGCTGGCTCGGGTCCGGGAGGTGCCGCGATCAAGCGACACTTCCCGGAGTTGATGCGGGTTCGTGGGTCAGGCCTCGTTCTTCCAGTTGAGGACGACTTTCCCCGACTGTCCTGACAGCATGACTTCAAAGCCCTTTTCAAATTCGGTGTAGTGATAGCGATGTGTGATGACGGGGCGGATATTCAGTCCGCTCTCCAGCATGACGGACATCTTGTACCACGTCTCGTACATCTCACGGCCGTAGATTCCTTTGATTGTCAGCATGTTGAAGACAACCAGGTTCCAGTCGATGGCGATCTGTTCCGACGGGATACCCAGCATGGCGATCTTGCCGCCATGGGCCATGTTCGCCAGTAGCTCACGAAATGCGGTCGGGTTGCCGGACATTTCCAGCCCGACATCGAATCCTTCCTTCATACCGAGCTGCTTCTGGACATCAGCAAGGTTCCCTTTCGAGACGTTCAGGGCAACGGTCGCCCCCATGGATTTCGCCAGCTCTAGCCGGTAGTCGTTGACATCGGTGATGACGACGTAGCGGGCTCCGGCGTGTCGGACGATGGCGGCCGCCATGATGCCGATCGGCCCGGCCCCAGTGATCAGAACATCTTCCCCCAGCACGGGGAATGACAGTGCCGTGTGAACGGCATTTCCAAAGGGGTCGTAGATTGAAGCCACGTCGCGGTCGATATCGTCTCGATGGTGCCAGACGTTGGTCATGGGCAGCGAAAGGTATTCTGCGAAAGCACCGGGGCGATTGACGCCGACCCCCTTCGTGTCTTTGCAGAGATGGCGGCGGCCTGCGAGACAGTTTCGACACCGGCCGCAGACAACGTGTCCTTCGCCGCTGACGACTTCCCCAGGGTGGAAATCGGTGACATTGGAACCAACTTCGACAATTTCGCCCACGAACTCGTGACCCACAACCATGGGGACGGGAATTGTCTTTTGCGCCCACGCATCCCACTTGTAGATATGCAGGTCCGTTCCACAAATTCCGGTTCGGTCCACGCGGATCAGAACATCATTGATGCCAATTTCAGGGACTGGAACGTCCTGCAGGGTGAGTCCCGGAGCGGACTGGGCTTTCACCAGGGCCTTCATCGTCTTCATGCTGTGACCTTAACGGTTTGAGAGGGGATCTGTTGTCGACGTTGCAACGGATGAGAAGAGGTTCCGAGATGTGCTCATGCAAGACGGCAGTAACAGCTCTGTGAAGATCTGTCGGATTCATCATGCCAATTCGACTTCAGTAGAGTCATGAACCAGCTAAAGTTTGTTTCACAGAGAGTCACAACACGGAGAATCACTACTAGGGACGCTTCTCTTCGGGTTGCTGTTTCGATCGCTGCTGAATGGCCGCGAAAATTGCGTCAGCGATGGCGCGCATCCCTTTGTCACCCGGATGCCCGGCAACACCGGCGTGTTCGATGACACGTTCCGACCTGGCAAAGTTCGACTCATCTTCTGCAAGACGATGAATATCGACATAAGTCGCGTCGACACTCGCGCAGGCCTGCTTCATGATCTGGTCCTTGGTGGCATTCGGCCAGAAGGAACTCCTCACGAAAATCGCTTGAGGCTGCCGGGCTTTGAGTGATGCAAGAAGCCGATCAAATGCAGCCGCGAACTGCTTTTCGGCCTCGGGTGTGGCCAGTTCGGAAACATTTTCCCCGATCGCGACGATGACCACCTGCGGTGCGAAGTCGAGTTCTGCTTTCAGTTTCCCCTCAATGTCGTAGTCATTGTAGCCACGTTCGAAGTCAGCAATGTTCCGAACTTTGGTTTTCGGCATTGATGCCGCTTCTGCGATTTGGGCCGACAAAAGATGGACATAATCCAGTTCTTGAGCGCTCGCCGCCATCCCCCAGTTACCCGTCCAGCCGATTGCCGGGGCAGGCGAATGGAGTGTGATACTGTTTCCAAGAAACAGCACCTTTGAGACATCAAGACTGCCCATCGTCGTTTTCTCGACGACGACGGTTCCCTCCTCCTGCTCTGTGCGGACCGGGGAGGGTGACGCCCCGCTGATGCCGAGGTAGAGAAATGTCAGGAGCAGAGCGACGAGTTGCAGTGATTTCATTGAGTCGACTTCCGTGCAAAAGAATTTCGATTGATGTAACCGCGGGGATGATTCTCGGATGTGGACCGGAAATCACAAGTTGGGAATCACGAATGAATGTACGCCAGTCGACGCAACGCAGCCCCATCTCAGTGAACCCGCGGTTGTTTTGATGAATCATTCGGTCCGTATCTATTCACCGATTGGACGGGGGAAGGGACTTAACGGACTTCGGATCGAAAGAAAATCCGCTGGAAATTCCCGACGCCGGATCGCGGGCGCCATTGCTCCGGGACGACTTCGACGCACCGCGCGAGAAGCGTCGTGAGCATTGAAAACGGGGGCGATTGGGTGGACAACTCCTCAGCACACGGGCGGCTTTGTGCGGGCAGATACTTTGAAAAAGAGGCCTTCGCTGCGATGATTTTTCCTGATGTGTGCGGAGTTGACAGAGTGCCTCCTCTTGCGATAATGCGGGCCGTTATATGGTATGCCCTTACAAGGATGGTTATTCGCCGGATTTGTCATTAAAACCTGGGGCATGCGTACGACGCCTCTGTGCAATCTTCGGGTTCACAGAGGCGAATTTGTTTGTGTGCGACCGAAAATAGGGGGATGAACCCTGTTTCGGCAGCCGATGAGGTATCCAAGATTCGTTGTTTGGGCCGGTTGCAGGAGGGGCTCAAGACGGCGGATTTGACGCTGTTGTTCCAATCGCCGGAAAACGTGATTCACTGGAAAACGTGATCATTTGACGCGATTGGGAAGCGCCGTTACGATGCGTATCTTGGGGAATGCTGCACTTTTTGCAGAATAACTTGGTTAAAACTACAGAATTGGATTCTGGGCCCGCTCAATTGCGTGGAGGAGTCATTACGTGTCTGAAATTGTGGTGAAAGATTTTCTCGAAGCGGGCATCCATTACGGCCATCGTACCAGTCGATGGAATCCCAAGATGCGACCCTACATTTACGGTCGCCGAAATCTCATCCACATCATCGATATCAAAGAAACCATTCGTGGATTGCTCCGCGCCAAGAAGTACCTGCAGAAGGTCGCTTCTCAGGGAAGCCTGGTTCTGTTCTGCGGTACGAAGAAGCAAGCTGCCGAGACAATCCGTGATTGTGCCAACTCGGTCAACATGCCTTATGTTGATTACCGATGGCTGGGTGGGATTTTCACCAACTTCCGTACCATGCGAACCCGCATGAAGCGACTGGAAGAGCTGGATCAGATCTTCTCGTCCGGTGATATCAACACCTACTCCAAGAAGATGCAGTCCAAGCTGTTGCGCGAACACCGCAAGATGCTTCGCAACATCAATGGTCTTCGATTGATGAACCGGTTGCCGGAAGCAATCATCGTTGTTGATCCCAAGAAGGAACACAACGTCGTTCACGAAGCGCATCTGGTCGGCATCAAGGTCATCGCTCTGCTGGATACCGATTGCAATCCCGATGACGTCGATCTTCCGATTCCCGGCAACGACGACAGCATTCGTTCGATCCAACTCGTTCTGAAGCACTTGACCGCCGCTGTTGCAGAAGGTCGGAACATGGTGCCGAAAGAAGAAGTCGAACAACCACTGGAAGAGCAGTACAAAGCCCGGCCTTCGATTCAGTCTTAGTTCGAATGGCTGTATGAGTGGTTTGCGGCGCAAACGTGTTGCAGTATAAATAATTTGCAAGGCGAACGGCTGGCGGCCAGTCCGTTGTAGGACGGTGTCGGATTTGAGCGAGTCCGCGAAGCGGATTTGGTATGCTCATTTCGGATACCGTCCGGCAGCAATTCTGTTTTGTGATATTTCGCGAAACGGGAATGGTACCGTCGGCTGAGCTTCGTCAGCACAGAACTTTTACAATTGAGGAGTCAAAGTCATGGCCGAGATCACTGCCCAGGCAGTCAAAGAACTGCGTGATCTGACCAATCTGCCGATGATGGAAGTCAAAAGGGCTCTCACGGAGGCAAATGGTGACCAGCAGCGCGCGATTGAATTGCTGAAAGAAGCAAACAAGAAAGTTTCGATCAAGCGAGCTGAAAATCCCACGAGCGAAGGTGTCATCCGGACCGGTGTGTCCGCAGATGGTACTCGCGCCGCGATGGTCGAAGTGCAGTGTGAGTCTGCACCGGTTGCCAAGGCAGATGACTTCGTCTTCCTGGCAGATCAGTTGCTGAAGCGACTGCTCGAAGGCCCGGGTGCAGCAACTCCAGAAGAACTGCTGGCCCAGACTGCTCCAGACCGGCCTGGCATGACACTGGCTGCACTCCTCGAAGAAGTCGTTGGCAAGATTCGCGAGAAGATGGTTGTTTCTCGCGTTCTGCTGGTCGAAGGTCCAGCCGGGGCCTACACCCATCACGACGGCAAGACCGGCGTGCTGGTCCGTGCCGGTGGCGAGAATAAGACGGCAGCCGTGCTTCGCGATGTCGCGATGCACGTGGCGGCTCTGAAGCCAGTGGTCACCCACCCTGAAGAGTTGCCAGCCGCTGAAGTGGCCGCTGAGAAGGAACGACTGACTGCTGAAGCGGCTGCTTCAGGCAAGCCAGCCAATATTCTCGAGAAGATCGTCGAAGGACGAATGAAGACCTACTATGCCGAGCAAGGCGTTTTGGGTTATCAGCTGTTCGCCAAAGATGACTCGAAGACTGTGAATCAGGCCTTGGCCGAGCATGGTCTGAAGCCAGTGACCTTCGCTCGCTGGATTCTGGGTAATTGAACCCATTTGCGTTAAAAATCTGTTGATGTGATCGGAGATCTGAATTCGATGCCCGCAGGGACGACACCGAAGTATAAGCGAGTTCTTCTTAAACTGAGCGGCGAAAGCTTCGCTCGTCCCGGCGAATCTGGCATCAGTCTTTCTGAAGTTCAGATTATCTGTGAGCAGATCAAACGAGTGGTCGACAGCGGTGTGCAGCTTGCCATCGTCTGCGGTGGAGGGAATATACTTCGTGGGAAGGAATTCTCTTCCACGAACTCGATCGTCGTTCCCTCGACGGCTCATTACATGGGCATGCTGGCGACGGCGATCAACGCTCTTGCCCTACAGGACGTCATGGAGCACTACGGGATTCCAACGCGTGTTCAAAGCGCGATCACGATTCCGCCCGTTGCTGAACCATTCATTCGTCGCCGCTGTATCCGCCATCTGGAAAAAGGTCGGGTTGTAATTCTAGCGGCCGGTACGGGTAGCCCCTTCGTCACGACGGACACCGCCGCTGCGCTGCGTGCGAGAGAAATCGATGCCGATGTCGTGGTCAAGGCGACTCGCGTTGATGGAGTGTATTCAGATGATCCTCTGAAGAATCCACACGCCGTGCGCTACTCCGAGATTTCCTATCAGGATGTTCTGCGACAGAATCTGCAGGTGATGGATGCTCAGGCAATCCATCATTGCATGGAGCACAACATTCCGATTGTGGTGCTCAATTACCAGAAACCAGGTAACATCGAGCGAGTAATCGCTGGAGAACGATTAGGGACTCGCGTTGGCGCTCCGGCTCTCTAATCACTATCAAAGGAGCTTGTGACGATGGACCAGGACGAGATACTCCTCGACGCTGAAGAGAGAATGGAAAAGGCAGCCTCGGTGGCACATGACCACTTTCAAGGCTTGCGTACCGGTCGGGCGACTCCCGGATTGGTCGATTCGATTCGTGTGGACTACTACGGTTCACCGACACCGCTGAAACAGATTGCGACGATCAGCGTTCCGGAAGCACAGCAAATCATGATTCGTCCTTTCGATCAGGGCGTAATCAACGATATCGCGAAGGCGATTCAGTCCAGTGACGTGGGGCTTGCACCAAACTCGGACGGCAAAGTCATTCGTTTGAATATTCCCCCGCTGTCGACGGAACGTCGTAAGCAGATGGTGGCGCGGCTGAAGGATCTTGCTGAAGACGCCCGAGTGGCGATCCGAAATATCCGCCGTGATGCCAACAAGCACTCGGATACCGCTCTTAAGAATAAATTGATGAATGAAGACATTCATGAGCAATTGAAAGAGCAGATCCAGGAGTTGACCAAGACGTACGAAGGCAAAGTTAACACGATGGCGGACGCCAAAGAGAAAGAATTGATGAGCTAGCGTCGCGTTCGGTCTCGTCGAGAAATCGATTCGTACGAATTGCTGAGAATCAAACGAAGAGGAGCGTGGATCCAGGATCTACGCTCCTCTTCGCTGTGCGCCTGGCATGTTGTGTTTCTCGGAGATGCAAGTTCTCTACGGGCCGTGATGACCGGAACCGTGAGCTGTAGGACAGGGTGCCCGCCGCGAGGCGGGATCTGAAGGGAGCCGAAAGCGAAACTTGGACTCGACGA
>NZ_DASWWZ010000435.1:0-9466 GCF_036405755.1 Schlesneria sp. | reverse complement strand
TTGTCGTCTGGG
This sequence comes from Schlesneria sp., assembly GCF_036405755.1. Classification (NCBI taxonomy): domain Bacteria; kingdom Pseudomonadati; phylum Planctomycetota; class Planctomycetia; order Planctomycetales; family Planctomycetaceae; genus Schlesneria; species Schlesneria sp. The sequence goes on along the minus strand of NZ_DASWWZ010000435.1, from coordinate 9,454 downwards.
ACGGATCAAGACTTTTGGCGATCGACTCAGGCAGGCCCAGGAAGTGCAACTTGGCAGAACGCTCTGTATCTTTGAGGCCTTCGAAGTCTTCCTTCTTCAGGGCAAAACCCATATTGATCAAGGTTTGTTCGGTGTCCTGCAGTCGAATTTTCGCTTCTCGCAGGTTGACCCGCGCTTCGCGAATTTGTCGCTCTGGGACCGATGCAGAGGCCTTTTCCAGTGCTGCGAGAATCTCGGCCTTGGATTCCACATCGACCAGGTCGCTGAAAAACTCCGCTTTGGCACGTCCAACCTCAACGGCGTCAATGACGACCAGCACATCACCTTTGCGGATCGTGTCGCCAGGCTGTTTGAGCACCCGCCAGACTGTCCCCGAGACGCGAGACGAAAGAGCGGCGAACATCCTCTCGTCATAAGTGATAACGCCAGTCGTCTTAACCTTCTCGGTAACGGTACGCTGCTCAATGGGAACAGTTTTGATCCCGGATTGCTGAAGAGATTTTTCCGAAGGGAAAGAAACTTGCCATTCTTCGGCGTCTTCTTTCGTTTCCAGTTTTTCCCGAACCTCAGCTTCCTCGTGCTCGCTGTGAGGAGCGGCGTGAGCGCCGTAGCCGAATGACCAGTGCGTGCTGTGTCCGTAGTATGCCACTGCCAGCAAAATGAGCAACGTGCCGATATATCGTGCTCCGCCCCAAACCCGTTGGAAAAGAGTCTCTGGTTTGGGGTCTGCCCCCTTTTTGTGCGCCAATTCATCAGACACTTTATTCGAACTCCTCGGGAACGTAAGAGTCATCTGCGATCTGGCGAAATTCGCCGGCTCCTGCAAACAGAAAAACAAGTCGAAATGTCTTCTCTGTTTTGCCCGAACTCGGAGAACCTCACCTTACAACAGGTTAAGCAATGTTTGTGCCGCCTGCAATCCGACCTGAAGGAACTGTAACAATGGGAACGGATGACAATCGATTTTGGATCTTTCGAAATTGCCGGAGAGGCATATATCTTCTCGTTAACACTCTATGGTAAAAAGTGTTGCGATTTCTTCGAGTTTTTTCTCGCTTTTTCCTGCCCATCTGAGACAGAAAGGCTGTGTGAGAATCAATCAAGCGAGCGACGACGTCTTATCGCCCGATGTTCGAGGTGGGCTCTGAATACCGGGAGAATCCAGGGGCTCCGCTTCGTCTATGTCGATGGAGACAGGAGGTGATAGCATTGAGGCGGATGCATTGTTGGACTGCTGCTTGTGCCCAGCGGCGTATGAGGTTCGTCGAATGGAGATGAACCCCAGGTCAGCTTTAGATCTCGTCGAGAATGACGGATTGCTCGATACTGGACCTGAGCTGAAATTGGTGCAGACTCAGCCCGGGGAAGTGAACGTGGGCGGATTCCGATCGTAGTATCACTGGCTCAGCAACAGGATTGCCGCAGGGTGACAGTGTCGGCACGAGTGTAAATCCCTATGCAAGCAACTTGGATTCACCGAATGGTTCGTGATCTGCTGATGCTCCTCTGTTGTGGGATGTTGACTCTCTCCGGACTGGTCGGCTGTCAGCAGGAAGGTTCGCCTCAATCTCCTGTAGAGATGCCGAGAGCGTTAGCCGCTCCCCCCGCGGAAGAAATTCCGGCGAAAACAACGGCGACTGAACCATCGACGAAAACAGCGGACGATATCCTCGGAGAGGAACATCTCTCCCCGGTCGCATTGAATGGGCCATCGGAGCTTCTGGTTCGCCCCGACGATCGCAGGCCTCAGCATGACGAAGCCAGCTTGGCACAGGCAGGCATCCACCTGTTTGAGTCAAAAAGGTTGAAGCTCTTTACGGATGTTCCTGCGGCAGAAGCCGAGCCTCTGCCGCAGCTTGTGGACCAACTTTACGATGAGCTGGAGCAGTACTTCGGCCCGTTACCTCCCGATCGGCAGGGAACATCATTCCAGATGACCGGTTACCTGGTGAACGATCTGGAATTATTTCGAAGTCAGGGACTGTTGCCTGAGGAATTCACTTTCGACCATGGCGTGCAGCGAAGAAATGAGTTTTGGGTCCGCGATCAGGATCTCGACTATTACCGGCGTCATCTCGTGCTGCACGAGGCAACACACTGTTTCATGAATTACATGCCAGACGTGGATGCACCCCTCTGGTACATGGAAGGAATGGCGGAATACTTTGCCACTCACCGTATCGGGGACTCAGGGGCGCAGTTTCGTGTCATGCCGACTTCAGCTCGCGAATTTGCAGGCTTCGGACGATTGGGGATCATTCGGCGTGACGTCGCGACAAAGTTGACTCCGCCGATTTCGTCGATCGCGTCACTCGAGCCGGCGGTGTTTAAGACCGCTGATCCCTACGCCTGGTCCTGGGCGCTGTGTGCCTTTCTCGATGGGACGCCGCGGTACCGAAATCAATTCCAGAAGCTGGGGCAGGCGACACGGGGTGGAAAGTTCGAGCAAGAATTCCGTAACTCGTTTCCGGACGAGGACCGCGAGCTGGCTACGGGGTGGCAACTGTTTCTGATTCATGCACGATACGGATACGACTTCGAGCATGCGGCGATTGGTTTCCAGCCGGGGGAACCCCTGTCTTTGAGTCGTCCAGAGGCCTCGATCTCAATCAGTGCACAACGTGGCTGGCAGTCCAGTCGTGTTCTCCTCGAAGCGGGAAAGACGTACGAGGTATCAGCGACAGGACGATTCACGCTGAAATCGGCGACCGGAGATACCCGGGCGTGGGAAAGTGACCCGCAGGGAATTTCATTCCGGTACGTTGATGGCCTGCCGATGGGAACGCTGGTGGGATGTCTTCGGACCGAAACTGGGCCTGCCGGAGGATCTGACGACGCGATGCTGCAGATCATCCGGATCGGAAATCAGCGGACGTTTCAGGCACCCGTCACGGGAACCTTCTACTTGCGTCTGAACGATGACTGGAACTCGTTTTTCGACAATTCCGGCGAAGTTCAAGTGACACTTCGTGAAGTCAGATCTGTCGGACCGGCTGAAAGCGACGCGCAACCGGGAAACTGAATTACGACGTTGCAGATCGCCCAGGGAAGTACCTTTTCGGAATCTCTCCGGTAGAGGTCTCGTCGAGATTACTTATGACGAGTTTTTGGCCTTGGTCGAAGGATCAACGTCGCGATGGCAATTCCTGCCAGCAAAGGGATGATGATTCGAATGTCGACTCGCTTACCCGTCAGCAGGAGCGCCAGTCCGACGAACGCGATGACGGTGAACCAGGAGGCTTCGCCCAGGCTTCGGTTTCGAGCAATCGCCGGCAAGGCCATCCACAATGCGCCCATCACCAAGCCGACTTTTAAGCAGGCACCGGTCCAGATGTTCTGAGTCCCGGTGAATACCCAGAGGATCCCTGCGCCCACCAGCATGACAATCGCGATCACCCCGACCAGATTGCGATTGATGACCACGGACTTCGATGACGACGGATTCAACGCTCGCCGCTCCTGTTGAGAACGTGTTGGGTGAGATGGGCCCACGCAGAGTTCTCCTCGGGGAATATTGCTTAATTCGGACAACGAACGAGATACTGTAATAAATCCAGCCTTTCCGATCGACGTGAGATTGCAAGAGGCAGTGCCGCAGGGGTTTCAGGACTATGTTTCCTCAATGCGTAGGTCGATCTGGTGACGGGCCCAGGTGCCGCAATCAGCGATCATCCAATTTGAGTGCATCTCGGAAAGGTCCTGGGAACTTCCAACGGTTGGGAGGAATGGGCAAGACTGGCATTACGGCTCCTTCAATTCTCTGAATAAGCAGTTTCGTTGAAGCGTCAGGGATGCTACGATTTACGAATTGCCACACAACTGTTCAGCTGGTTGGGATATGAACGTCACCGGGACGGACAGTCCTGCGATTCCGATCACTTCGAGGGAGTGAGGTCAGTCGGATATGGGTGTTTTACCGCAGAGTCCTGGCCGGTATGGGAGCCATGAGGCGTCAGGGACCCGTGGGCGGAAACCGATGGCAGTACAACCCCCGGTTTGTCGAGCAATCGCTGGCGGGACGGGGATCAAATTGAAGATGCGAGCGTTCCACGATTAGGGTTCATCATGCTCTGGGAGCAACGAGTCCGTTATGCGGCGCAAACCGACATCGGTTTTCGGCGTAAGAATAACCAGGATTCCTGCGCGGTGGCCCTGTGTTCGCTCAAAGAGGAATGGGAAGAAGGTGGGCATCTTTTCGTCGTGGCTGACGGAATGGGGGGCCATGCTGTCGGGGAACTGGCCAGCAAGATCGCCACCGATACGATTCCTCACATGTTTGCCAAATTGCGGGGACGGCCTCCCGCAGTCGCTCTGAAAATCGCGATTGAAGAAGCCAACGACGTCATCAATGAGCGTGGTTCGCAAAACCATGATTTCATGCGGATGGGGACCACCTGTTCCACACTGGTCCTTTGTCCGCAAGGGGCCATCATCGGGCATGTCGGGGACAGCCGAGTCTATCGGATACGCAATTCGCAGATCGACCAGTTAACCTCGGACCATAGTCTGCTCTGGGAGATGATTCAGTCTCGCAAGCTGAACCAGAAAGATGCAGAGAGGCTTTGTCCCCGAAACGTCATCACGCGATCACTTGGTCCTGAGCCAACCGTCGATGTCGATATCGAGGGTCCATTTCCAGTTGAGCCAGGGGACATCTTCCTGCTTTGCTCTGATGGACTTTCCGGTCTGCTCAGCGATTCCGAAATCGGGATGATCGCGGGGACAGTTCCCCCGAACGAAGCCTGTCGGCTGCTCGTCAACCTCTCCAACCTGCGCGGTGGCCCGGATAACATCACTGTGATCATCGTCCATACCGGGGATCTCCCCGAGGGTGTGGATGTTGTCTATGAACGACCTGTGCCCCCTTCCCGGTTTGAAGGGCTGAGCTGGGGTGGGTTTGCCCTGATGTGCGTGTTCGCCGCGCTGTTCCTCGTGGGTCTTTATTTCTTTGAGCTGGATAAAGAGCGGCGGTTACAAGGAGGGGCCATCCTCGCAACTGCCGCGCTGGCGGGGATTGCTTACTGGACGTGGCATCGCAGTCGCCATTTCAAAAACGGATCTGACTACGCCCCGAATTCGGCCGTGGATCGGAGGCCCTATCGTGAAGCACCCGCGCGCATAACGGATGCGTTCGTAGAACAGATCACGCACCTCGAAGCGGATCTCCAGCAGGCTGCGATTGAAGACCACTGGCCCGTCGACTGGCCCAGTTACGAAGAAGCCTTTCGTCGAGCACGCGATGCGGTAGAGAAGCGACTCTTTACCCGGGCACTGGTCGAGTACGGGCGACTGTTTGACTTGTTGATGGCAGCGATTCAACAGCAGAGAAAACTGCAGCTCAAGGAACAGCGGCCGAAAAAAGGGAGCGGTCCTTCGATCTCGACGATTAAGGATGCAACCTGACTTGGAAAGTGACCCTATCAGCTCACTCGCAATGTTGCGGCTCTTCAATTCGGTTGCGGATCGGATCCAGTCAACTGTCATCCGTAGCGCAACCCGGTTGTTGTGGGAGCAACTCAACCGGGGTTGCGATTGCAATTCGTGACGCCTGGACGTTTCCTCGACGACTATGTGGCAGAGAGGATTGACTGAAGGGATTTGATGAGGTTGCTTTCTTCGACCGTGGTCGATGTTCCCGCTTTGAGATCCTTGATCTGCCAGACTCCTTTGGCGAACTCATCGGATCCGGCAATCAGAGCAACCCGGAATCCTTTTTTATCCGCGTATTGAAGCTGCTTTCCGAGTTTTTTCGTTTCCGGATAAACTTCGGTACTAATGCCAGCGGCCCGCAGCAGGCGTGCAACTCGCAGATAGTCTCCCAGTCGTTCATCATCAAACTGCGTGATCAGGACAGGAGCGGGTGTCGTCTGCGTTCCCAGGAGTTTGAGTTCCTCCATCGCGGCGATCAGGCGATCCAGTCCCAGGCTGGCACCAACCCCGGGGAGACGTTCCTTGGTGAACAGTCCCGCCAGATTGTCGTAGCGCCCCCCGGAGCAGATGCTGCCAATCGAAGGGAGATCGGTCAGGAAAGTTTCGTAGATGGTCCCGGTATAATAATCCAGACCCCGAGCGATGGAGACATCCAGCGCGATTCGATCCTGGGGAATTCCAGCCGTTGCGGCGGCATCGAAGAGCTGACGGAGCCGTTTCACACCCTGCATGACCTGTTCGTTGTCTGCATAGGTGGTGGCCAGGAACGCCAAGTCAGTCTGCGGCCCGACCGTCAAGAGCACCTGCTTTGCCTGATCGGGAGTGGTTCCCACCTTCTCGACCATTTCCGCGATCACATTGTCCTGTCCAATCTTCGGCAGTTTGTCGATCGCTCGCAGCACTCCGACCGTCTTGTCAGTCAGACCCAACGCGGCGAGAACGCCGTTCAGAATGAGACGGTTGTTGACGCGAATCGTAAATCGTTCAAAGCCGAGTGCCACGAGCAGGTCATGGATCACTAGCAGGGTCTCGATGTCTGCCGCGTTGGAATCGGTGCCGATCGTGTCGAAGTCACACTGGACGAATTCGCGGTAACGACCTCGCTGGGTGTTCTCTCCACGCCAGACAGGCGCAATGTGGTAACGCTTGAAGGGAGTCCCCAGCGTCGAGGAATGTTGAGCGGCGAAGCGCGCCAGGGGGACGGTCAGGTCGAACCGCATGGCGACGTCTCGATCTCCCCCGTCTTTGAAGCGGAAGAGCTGTTTATCGGATTCTTCCCCCCCCTTTCCCGTCAGGATCTCGGCATATTCGAGGGCAGGAGTATCGATCGGGCTGAAGCCGTAGCTGCGAAAGACACGCCGGGCCGTTTCCATCAGCCGTTCGCGTACCAGCATGACTTCAGGCAGAAAATCGCGGAATCCTCGCAGGGTACGTGGTTCAATCAATTGGGACACGGTGGCTTCCATTCAATGTAGCGTCTGACGACGAGGACAGGGTAACCGAGGGGATGGTCTTGCTGATTGGACGAATCAATGTCTCTCGACCATGCAGGTCATCAATTCGGATTCTACTGGGGAATAATGCAACCCGCCGGCTGAGACGAAGGCGGAATCGGGAGTGGGCTGACCGGTGCCACCACGTGACGGCTTGCGGCTTTACAGACCCCGAACCTAAGTACTGAGGACCGGAAGTGTGGGCAGGTCCGGCACTCCGGCTTTCTTGCGAGGCTGCGGTTTCGGAGGAAGAACCGCTTCTGCATATTCCCACAACTGATCGGGGGATTCGAAGTATTTGTCGTAGCACCCGTTGTTGTCATACTCGCAGTTGTCGGTGGAGTACGCCCGGCAGATTTCGGGGCGCGTGTGATAGATTCCGCAGCGCTGGTCAGGAAGCAGGTTCTGGCAGTCTCCGTAGACGAGCAGATACCAGGTTCCCCCATCGACGAAGATCGCGGTCCGTCCGTGCATGACGTACCAACGCATGTGATCGAAGTCCTCCCAGGTCGTCGGGGTTTCGATGGGTAACGCGAAATACCGGCAGCAGCGTGCAGTGCAATATGTGCACAGCACCTCGCCCGGTTTTAGATCGCTGCGACGGACTTTCACTTTCGGCATGGTTGATCCTCTTCAAACAACCCAAGAGTCTCATTTCTCCCGGGACTTGAGAAATCAGTGTAGCTGGTCGATGAAATCGATGGTATCGATCAGAAATCCAAGTCGAGAACAAGAATTGATGAGTGCGAAATTGCGTCGGGACTGAACGTGTTGAACCCTATTCCCTGTCGGCGCGTGCACCTGCTGCGAAACAACTGTCGGCACTGCAAGTTAGCGAGTCTCTGTCCTGTTTGAGCTGGCGGACCGGCAATATTGAACGCAGTCCGGTACCGCATTTCGCGTTGTTTTGAGGAATCGAACGGTTTGTAAGTGATCATCAGGACTTGCTGAGTTCAGTTTCCACTCAGGTGGTGATTACCGAAAAAACTCCGACAGATTGCTCGCATCGAGCGTAATCGATGTTGTAGCATTCGTTGCGGTGCTTCTTGAATTGCGTACCTGTTGGCGCCAGATCAAGTGAATTGCCATTTCCGCGATGGCGGAATGTGGTTTGTGATTTCGGAAAATTTTGGAAAGAGCATTCGATGAGCGATCAATTTTCGACGGGATCAACGTCGCGACGGAGCTTCCTCAAGGGAAGCACAGCAGTGGCTGGAGCCCTGGGAATGAACCTTGGACTCAATTCCGGTCTGTTTGCCGCGGGAAGTGACCAGCTGAAGGTCGGTCTGGTCGGCTGTGGTGGTCGCGGAACGGGTGCGGCCGGTGAGGCTCTGCAGGCCGATTCCCAATCGAAGCTTGTCGCTGTTGCGGACCTCAGCAAAGACGCGATCGAAGCCAGCCTCGGCAATCTCAAGGTCAACAAGCGAATCGAGCAGCAGGTTGCGGTCGACGATGCGCACAAATTTGTCGGTCTGGACGCCTACAAGAACGTCATCGAAACGTGCGATGTGGTTTTGCTCGCCTCGCCACCAGGTTTCCGCCCCGCTCATCTGCGTGCCGCGGTCGAAGCAGGCAAGCATATTTTCACCGAAAAGCCCATGGCGACCGATGCCCCGGGCGTGCGATCGGTGATGGAGTCGGTTCGCATCGCCAAAGAAAAGAACCTGGCGGTCGTCGCCGGTTTCTGCTGGCGCTATGATTACGCACGGCGCGAGCTTTTCCAGCGAATCCACGATGGACAGATCGGTGATGTCCTCGCGGTCTACGGGACCTACCTCACCAGCCCTGTCAAGCCGATGCCACCCGCCAGCACACGGCCAGAAGGCATCACCGACTTGGAGTGGATGGTTCGCAACTGGTATAACTTCACGTTCCTGTCGGGGGACGGACTGGTTGAACAGGCGATTCATACGGTGGACTGGCTGCAATGGGCGATGAAGGACGAAGCCCCGATGAGCTGTACGGCGGTCGGTGGACGCCAGGTTCCCGCTCATGGTGGTAACATCTTCGACCATATCGAAGTCAACTACGAATGGGCCAACGGAGCTCGCGGGTTTATGGCACAGCGGCAGATCGCCGGCTGCCATAACGAAAACAGCCTGCACGTGATGGGAACGAAGGGTTCTGCCTACATCAAGGGGGGCGTGGAAATCACCGGCGCCAATCCCTGGAAGTACAGTGGTCCTAATTCCAACATGTACCAGGTCGAGCACGATGAATTTTTCGATTCGATCCGAACCGGAAAGCACATCAACAATGGCGACCGGCTGGTGACCAGCACGCTGGCTGGGATCATGGGGCGCATGGCAGGCTACACCGGTAAGCAGGTGACCTGGGAGATGGCACTCAACTCGAAACAAGTGCTCATCCCCGAAATCACCGGCTGGGATACTAAAGTGGACGTACCACCGCTGGCTCGGCCCGGCGTCACTCCGTTCATCTGATCTGATCTGATCTGGACGGCGGCAAAGGAAGAATTGAGAAGCTGCGTGGTCACGGTTGATCACGCAGCTTTTTGTTTAAGGTCGCCA
>NZ_DASWWZ010000434.1:0-13950 GCF_036405755.1 Schlesneria sp. | reverse complement strand
CCAGAGTTCACGGCCCGTGTGGCTGTCATGGCCCGAGAGTCCATCGGCGTTTGGGATCATTAATTGTCGGACACCAGCCAGTTCGGCGAGTCGCGGGCTGCCGTAACTGGATTTATGTTTTCCGGCCGACCAGACGAGTTGTCCCGAAATTTTCTGATATGCAGCAACTCCCCGGTCAAATCCCACACCACCGGACACGTCCGATCCGCCCGGAATGACAATGACCAGGTTATCCACCACCAGAGGAGAGCATGACATTCCCCACTCAATGTTGGGGACAGGGGAATTCTCTTTGCCGGCGTCGGCGAGGATGTTGACGGTCCAGATTCGTTTGCCGGACGCCGCGTCCAGGCAGTTCAGGATTCCTGTGCCGCCGAGCGAGTAGAGCAATCCCGAATCGAACTGCGGCGTGGCATGGGGCCCCGGGCCGCCGTTAGCGTCCACGATCGAAAGGATGGTCGTGTCCTCATGCACCCACAATTCGTTGCCGGTCTCGACTTGATAGGCAACGACACATTCCTTGTCGTCCCGTTGTTCTTGCGTGAAGGCGTGGTCTCCAATCACTGCGAACGAGGACCAGGCACGGCCGACGGGGTGCCGCCAGACCTCGCGCGGCGGCTGGGAATTCCAGTCAACGCGAAGGTCTCCCCCAGTGATGACGCCGTCGCGGTTCGGACCCCGGTAGCCTGGCCAGTCGCCAGGTGTGAGTACCAGCGGTTCCTGTTCGGGAGCATTGGCGGCATCCGGTGCAGGGACGCTTTTCGAGGGTCGGTCCTTCAGATATTGGCGTGCGATCTCCTCTCCGCTCGGTTTGGACCGCAACACAAACCGGCGCGGAACCATCGCGCCATCCCATTCCAATCGGTAAAGGCTGAAGAAGGCGACCGTCAACGCCGCGATGGCAGTCAGAGTTCCGAAGCGAACGCCTCGTGACCAGCCCGAAAAAAACGCCCACCAAATGGTGAGGGCGAAGAGTGCGGCGGGCCACACGAACAGCACCGACATCTTGGAGTAGGTCGGGTCTCCCCACCAGTAAGTGAGAAGTACGGCTTGAGCGACGAGCGCAACAGTCAGGATGGCGGCCCCCCAGCGCCAGCGGCCGTTTAAGGACCGGGGTGAGGCAAGGTTCGTCTGGTGAGGCACGTCTGGGGGAAGGGGGGAACTCACGGAATAATCCTCAAACGTAACCAAACAAGCCGCAACGACGTTCAGAATCGATCTTCGGTGGAACTCGTGGAATCGTCAACTGGCTGCCTGGGGTTATTCGCAAAACAACAGATGCTCCTTGTTCGATCTCAGACACAATCTTAGAATTTTCCGATCGGACCTTGAACTCACTGTGAGACATCAACCACTCATGGCAGACGACTACTACAAAACATTGGGCGTTTCGAAAACAGCGAGTGCGGACGAGATCCGCAAAGCCTATCGCAAGCTCGCGCGGGTCAATCACCCGGATGCAAAGCCAAACGATCCGAAGGCCGCCGAGACGTTCAAGAAGATTCAGGAAGCCTATGACGTCCTGAACGATACAGAAAAACGACAGCAGTACGATCAGTTCGGCGCCGATTTTCAGCGGAGAGCTTCGGCCGGTGGTTCGCCCTTCGGTCCGGGGGGGCCGGGTGGGTATACGGCCCACGGAACAGGCCCGATCGATCTGGGTGATTTCTTCGGTAGCGGGGGAATCGATCTGGGCGATCTTTTCAACAGCTCCATGAACCGTGGCACGTCCCGGACGAGTTCGCCGCGAGGCAAACGGGCGAGTGCGTTCAAAGGTGAGGACATCCGCGCGACGGTTCAGGTTCCCTTTGAGACAGCCGTCAAGGGGGGAATGGTTGATGTGCGAATTGATCGAAGCGGCTCCATCGAAACTTTGGGGGTCAAGATCCCGGCGGGGGTCAACGACGGGCAAGTCATTCGACTGGCGGGTCAGGGGGGCGGAGGTTCTTCCAGTGGTATCCCGGGCGATTTGCTGCTGAAGGTTGAAGTTAAGCCACATCCCTACTTCCGACGGGAAGGTGCTAATCTGCTGGTCGATGTTCCCGTCTCTCCCAGCGAAGCCGTGCTGGGGACGAAGGTGGACGTTCCCACGCTCAGTGAAGGGCCTGTCGTGGTCAAAATCCCACCTGGAACGTCCAGTGGGATGAAGCTCAGACTTCGGGGCAAGGGAGTTATCGATTCCGCCACCAAACAACCGGGTGACCAGTTTGTCGTGGTGAAAATCGTCCTGCCCAAGAAAATCACAGAGCGTGAGAAAACGCTCTACGAACAAATCGCCGAAGGAGAAGCCTCTGTTCGTGAGGGGCTATGGTGAAATCAATCGTTGGTTCCTTCGTGCCAGCGGTGGGCTACTCTTGCGGCAGTTGGTTCTTTGTTTTGCCGGTGTTGGTGTCACAGGTCCTGCTGGCCCAGGATCACGAGCGACTGCCGCTGGCGGGGGACTTGCCCCAGTCTGTGGATGCTGTCGGACGAACGGACCAGATTGATGCCCCGGAATCGGGTGTACTCACGACGGATGAGAAGAAACGGAAAGCCTCGATTGCCTTGGCTGCCGTGGGCGGAATTGCCATCTTAGGTGTGGGGATCATTGCAGCGACGATGGTCTGGGCCAGACGATTGAGGCGGCTTGCAAGGAATGTGGGGCCTCCGCAACGAACGATCTGTGATGACTTCTGGTTCCTGAAACCCGCAAAGCCCACTGTCACTGAATCCCCAATCGACGACCCGGATCGTAATCGACGAGGTGATCAAAGAGATGACTAACCATGACTCGGTTCACCTTCACCAAAGCCCAACATCTTCGAGCGAAAGCAGACTTTGAACGCGTTTACGCGCTCAAGTGCAAAGCGGCGGATGGCGTGCTGCTGCTGTTCGCCGCTCGAAGTTCCAGTCCCGTCACGCGGATCGGGCTCAGTGTTTCGCGCAAGCATGGTGGTGCCATTGTCAGGAATCGCTTGAAGCGGCTGCTTCGAGAAGCGTTCCGCTTGAAACAGTACGAGATCCCTCAGGGCGTCGACCTGATCGCCATCCCGCTGGCCAAAGAGAAGGCAAGTCTCGAAGCTTATCAGCACTCACTGGTGAATGTGTCCCGCCGTTTGCAGCGGCGACTGGACCAGAATTCCGCCGAGCCGAGCCGAAACTCTCCGTCTTCCCGGATGCCGCAATGATCATCATTCGCTTGTTGCGAGGATTTCTGGCGGTCGTACTGATCCGCGTCGTTCGTCTTTATCAACGGCTGATCAGTCCCTTACTGGGCAGCAATTGTCGGTTCTATCCGTCGTGCAGCAATTACTTCATCGAAGCTGTCGAGAAATACGGCCCGATCGTGGGGGCGTGGAAAGGGATCTGGAGAATCCTGCGGTGTCATCCTTTTCACCCCGGCGGATTCGACCCCCCTTAGTCATCCGTCGGCCGATCGAGTCGTGAAGTCAGTCGACGAACAGAAATTCGGACGAGTTCCACAGCGCCCGGCAGAATTCCGACAATCCCTGGTCCGCGATGAAGGCCCGGCTGAGTGCGATTTCCTGTTCGTCAGGGATCCGACAGTAAAGCAACTCAAACGCGGCTTTCGCCTGGCTGTCCGGTTGGTTACTGATCTGCCGAAGCCGTTCAGCGAACTGGTCAGCCATTCGCAGGCTGAATGAGTGATTCAGGAGTGAAAGCGCCTGGAGGGGTGTCACCGTCGATGACCGGCGGGGCGTCGTCGTCGAAGGGTCCGGGCAGTCAAAGTTGTCCAGGAAGGGACTCCGTCCGCCGCGCGCTCCCATTCGATACAAAGTGCGTCGGTGAGAGGAGTGGCCGACCGGATCGATCGGATCGTAGAACTGCGTCCCTTTGAAGAAGTACGAGTTTACATCCGAATAGCCTTTCCCACCGAGTTCGGTATTGAGTGATCCGGAAACGGACAGCATCGTATCCCGGACCGCTTCTGCTTCTAATCGACGGGGATTCATTCGCCAGAGGAACCGGTTGCTGGCATCCTGGCGAGCGGCGTCGGGATTGAAGGCGGACGATTGTCTGTAAGTGGTAGAGCTCAGCATCAGCCGGTGCAGTCGTTTCAGCGAAAAACGCGATGCAGAGCTCCTGTTCGCTCCGGCGGCTTCGTTTGGCGCACCTGATCTCGCACTCCCATTCCTGAACTCTTGAGCCAGCCATTCCAGTAAGTCCGGGTGGCTAGGCATTCCCGCATGAAAACCGAAGTCATTCGGTGATTCCACCAGTCCCTGTCCAAAGTGGTAATGCCAGATGCGGTTTGCCATGACCCGGGCAAAGAGAGGATTGCGGGCATCGGTGATCCATTCTGCGAGCTTGCTTCGCCGATGTGATTCGATGGAGTCAGGCCGAAGCTCGAAGGAAGGATTCAGTCCCTTGATGGCCATCAATCCCGCAGGCTCGACCTCTTCTCCCAGTGCAACAACACTTCCTCGCTTATGAACCCTCATTGCCGGGGGCTGGGTCAGTATCGCTGTATAAACCGTCTGCGGACCATTCTTCGCCAGTTCTGCATGGCTCTGCTTCAGGCGATTCAGTCGCTCTTTTGTCGCGATACGCGATGTCTGCCGTTCGGGAGTCAGTCGCGACAGGATCTCATCTTCTGAGACGTACGTGTTGGTGACATCGGCCGAGGCGGCGACTTCGTCCGGCGTGAGAGCTTTGTCAAAAAGTTTGGCGGTGAGGATAGTTCCCGTCAGAATTCGGTTACCACCCGCTTCGGTTCCGTGTCGCAGTCCGAGCAGAATCTGGGATTGCCCCGCTTCGAACGCCATGGCGGCCGATTTTCGGATGGAGATCCCGTAGGGCTGGCCGTTCCGGTAACCGGTAATGATTCCGTCGGCGTGATAAACTTGTGTGAAGACAATCGCCTCTTGCTCGGCCCGTTCTTCGGCTGCCCCCTGATAGGAAAGGGTGCGCTGAAAACCTTCACTTCCCGCCATCCACCGTGCGGCTTCGTTTTCCGCGTAGACAATCGCATCAAATGTCTGGCCATCGAGTGTCTGGAGGCTGATCGCGCCCCCTCCTGACTGGTGCAGTGTTTTCAGTTGAACCCGCACTTCCAGCGTCTTTTCCGCCAAGGCGATGGGCAGGGGGGACGATCGGGCGAACGACTTTCCATCAAGGATGAGACCGTTCGGAGTTCGCTCTGCCGACCCCACTAACGTCAGTTGCAGGTTGCCTGCCTGATCCCGCAGATCCTGGGTAAAGTCCCAGGCTGCGAATGGCTGTGGTTCCCGGTGAGTGACTGAGGATCGCTTTTCCGGGGCACTCCGTGCCGACAGGATGAGCTCGCGAAGGGGAGTCTCTTCCTCTTTCAGTTGCCGGGTCAGTTGTTCGATTTCCGTCTGCCACGCCGCGAGCTGACGGACAACCTCGGGTGGGGTGTACTCGCGATCGCCGTGATTGATCCCGGCCAGCGAAGATGCGATCTGATAGTACTCTCGCGCGGTGATGGGATCGAACTTATGGTCGTGGCATCGGGCACAGTTCACGGTGAGGCCCAGGAACGTCTGAGTGACTGTTCCGACCAGATCCTCGAGTTCATCCTGGCGCATGGTTGCGCGCATCGTGTCGACGACGGGACTGACCGTATCGTGTGCCCCGGCGACCAGAAATCCCATCGCCTTGATCGATTCCGCGTCGTCTTGGCCCAGCACGTCTCCGGCGAGTTGCCAGCGGACAAAATCGTCGTACGCCATGTCTCGATTGAGAGCACTGATGACCCAGTCCCGGTAATGCCAGGCGTTCGGTCGTGGCAGATCTCGCTCGAATCCATTGCTCTCGCCGAATCGGACGACATCCAGCCAGTGTCGTGCCCACCGCTCTCCGTAATGGGGGGATGCGAGCAACCGGTCAATCAGTCGTTCGATGGCATCGGGACGCGAGTCCGCTGCGAACTCGGCCACCTCCTGGGGCAGGGGGGGCAACCCGAGCAGGTCATAGGAGATTCGCCGAATCAGTGTCGAGGCGTCTGCCGCAGCGGACATCGAAAGCTGATGCCTGGCTAATTCGTCCAGTACGAAATCGTCAATCGGCTGCGTGCGGATTTCCGTCATGCTGTTTGAGGGAATCGTGACTTGTCTCAGGGGGCGCAGGGACCACCAGTCGAAGCCTGCGCGATGTGGGGTGGTCACTGCCAGCGGATCGAGTGCCCCGCCGGACCACGTCGCTCCCCCTTCGAGCCAGAGTCTGACGGTTTGTTTTTCCTCGTCTGTCAGCGGGTGTTTGGGGGGCATATCCCCTTGCTCGACCCGTTGCCAGATCAGGCTGGAAAGTGGCTGTGATTCGTCGAATGCAGAACCGGATTCACCACCCGTCAGCAGGTGTTCCCGCGTGGTGAGATCGAGCCCTCCCTGGGGTTCGTCGCCGCTATGGCAGGCGATACATTTCTGAATGAGGAGCGACCGAATCGACTCGGTTGGCTGCGTCTCGGCAGCAACACTCGATCCCAAGGTCAGCAATAGCCAGGTGAATGCCAGAATGCTGTCGACCCAGCGCACACAATCCCTGGCCATTCGCATCTGGTCATTCCTCGGACGTTACGGACTTACCCTCTGGAGAAAGATACCCTACATCCCCCCCGAAAAGTCTGCAACGAGTATTCGTCGAGCCCTCTTCTGCAGCACAGCGAGACGATGAACGGCAGCAGAAGCTCACTTCCGCAAACCGGGACTGAGAGAGTGGACTGACGCGTCGTGTGAAAACGGGCCGGGGACGACATCAACACATCGGGCTCGCTGTCACTACTTGTTGGATGTCACCTTCGCAGTTGCCTCGATAACGGATAACTCTTCCGATCGTTCACGAGCGCGCGCCACAAGTTGTTCGGCTTTGATGATCTGGTCCACACTGAAGTGAGGTGTCTGGGTGAGCAGATCGATCGGAGTTGTGATTAGTTCGCTCAATTCCTGAAAGCTTTTTCCGTTTGCGACGTGCCATGCCGCCGCCTGGGCAGCTTGCTGGTCGACACCCCCCCGACCCACGGTGGCGATCAATTGATGCAGCACCGGATCGCGGCTGATTCTGTTGATGGGAACGAGGGTATATTTACTGCCCGTGGTCGGTTCGGGCTTGCCATGTTCCAGGCAGACCGAGCTGAACGGAAGCGAGATGACGGATTCGGCAGGAATCGAGAACAGGCCTTGTCCCAGCTCGTCGACATTGGGCTTCCCCGGTTCATTTCCGGCAGCCTGCTTATTTTGCAGGAGCGGCATGATGCCGCCCCCGAGGTTCTGCGGGCCGGCTTGATCGCCGCCGGCAGCTTTGCCGAACCCGAAAGCCCCCTGTGCGTTGTTGTCCATTTGCGAGTTTGCGAATTGCGAGTGAATCGATACGGCGGCGACCGCCTCCGGGATTTTGACGGTCAGGGGCTGGTCCAGTTTGTTCTCGATCAGCACTTTGCCACCCCGGGCATTCTTGGGGATCAGGCGGACGGTGACTTTGCCGGAATCGACCGCTTCGAAGAGGTTTACCTGCGTAGCGTCAGGATTGAAGGAAGGGTTCTTGATCGGCTTCCGGAACGTTGTTTTATTCTTCTCCGCGCCGACGACCTCGGTCGGAGAGGCGATCATGAGTCCCAGTGAAGCAGCAGTCACAAGAATTACCGCAAGCGAGCAGACAGATTGGCGAACCATGGGAGTTTCCTTGAGAGAAACCACGAGCGAAGAAGGGACTCCGATTGTACCTGTGCGAAAGTTCAACAGGCAATCCCCGACTTGAGGACGTCGCACAGTTGGTGGCACGATCGCTTCTGACCGAAAATCCGTTCGACGAAGCTGACCATCCGGTCGCGGAAGGGGTGCTGAGGTGGGCGAGGCCCCCGCCGCTCGTTAGAGTGCAGGGGAATTACCGGCTTTCCTCTATCGATTCAACCTGATCCATCCATGACGACAACTCCCGAACGTGCCCCCACCCCTGCCATGCAACGGTATCTTGAGGTGAAGGCGCAGCATCCCAATGCCATTCTGCTTTTTCGCATGGGGGATTTTTACGAGCTGTTCTACGAAGACGCCGTGGTTGCTTCGAAAGTGATCGGGCTGACGCTGACCAGTCGCGATAAAGGTTCAACCAACCCCATTCCGATGGCGGGATTCCCTTACCATCAACTTGACGGCTATCTGCAGAAACTCGTACGCGGAGGTTTCCGGGCGGCGATCTGCGAACAGATGGAAGATCCCAAGCAGGCCAAGGGGCCGGTTAAACGAGATGTGACCCGCGTTGTCACTCCCGGGACCCTGACTGAAGATTCCATGCTTGACCCCCGGGAAAGCAATTTCCTGGCCTGTGTCTTCCCCGCGAAAGATCTCTGCGGGCTGGCATGGCTTGAGGTCTCGACCGGGCGGTTCGTGATGGCGGATCTGGCGCCGGAACACGTCGTCGACGAGATCGCTCGAATCCGGCCTGCAGAATGCCTCATCCCCGAAAAGTCTGAGACACTCCCCCTGGTCCAGATGCTGAACCAGATGAATGGAATGCTGCTCAGTGATCGGGCCCCCTGGTCGTTCGCCGCTGATCAGTGCAAGCGAACTTTGCTGGAACATTTCCAGACGCGCACATTGTCCGGGTTCGATATCGACGAGGATACGCCCGGCGTCACGGCGGCCGGTGCACTGCTTGAATATGTCAGAGAAACTCAGAAAAGTGGACTGGGGCATATCACGCGCCTGGAGCCTTACCGGCGAGGGACCTGTCTGCTGATCGATGAAGCGACACGACGCAGCCTGGAACTGACGCGGACATTGCGGGAAGGACAGCGGGAAGGAAGTCTACTGGCGGTCATCGACGAAACGGTGACACCGATGGGAGCCCGTTTGCTGGGGGAATGGTTGTCGAATCCCCTCACCGATGTTGCCCGCATCAATCTGCGTCTGGATGCGATTGAAGAACTGATGGCAGAAGCGGTTTTCTGCCGTGAACTGCGTGAGCAGCTTCAGGAAGCGTATGACCTCCTGCGTTTGACTGCCCGTGTGGCAACGGGCCGCTGTTCTCCGCGTGATTTGTCTTGCCTGGCGAGAACACTGGCACTGTTGCCCCGGCTGAAAGCCAAGCTGTCGGGTCGAAAGTCTCGTCGGCTGATGGAACTCGAAGGCCGTCTGGATCTTTGTCCGGAACTGCGGGCGGATATCGAGGCCTCTCTGGTCGATGAGCCTCCGATGCTGACGAGTGATGGGGGGATGATACGGGAGGGCTACAACGCGCAACTGGACGAATGGCGGGATCTGGCCCGTGGCGGCAAAGACTGGATCACGCGCTACCAGGCCGAAGAAATTGAGCGGACAGGAATCCCCAATCTGAAAGTCGGTTTCAATCGCGTCTTCGGGTACTACCTCGAATGCACGGCGGCCCAGTCGGATAAGGTCCCCGCGGATTACATCCGTAAACAGACGCTCAAAAACTATGAGCGGTTTATTACCCCGCAGCTCAAAGAGTACGAAGACAAGGTTCTGCGGGCAGAAGGCCAGGCGATCCAGCTCGAGCAGGAACTGTTTAACGCACTGCGGGAACGTGTCGCTCAGCAATCCGCCCGGCTGAAAGAGATTGCCGAAATTCTGGCAGAGATCGACACTCTGGCGGGACTTGCCACGCTCGCGATCAGTGCCCGCTATTGCCGGCCAGAGATCACGCTGGACCCCGTACTGGATATCCGGGAAGGGCGACATCCTGTCCTTGATCGATTGAAGCCAAGTGGCGAATTCGTGCCGAATGATGTCCGCATGGGCAAAAAAGGAAGTTTGACCCGGTCGATTCCGGCTTCCGATTCCAGCGGGGAAGCAGAGGCGTCCGAAACGCAGTCCGCACCACCCGATGCACCGGCCAACCCACTTCCTGAGGGACTTGTCCAGCTCATTACCGGCCCGAACATGGCGGGAAAGAGTACTTATATTCGACAGGCGGCCCTGATCACGATTCTGGCTCAAATGGGCAGTTTCGTTCCCGCCAGTTCCGCCCGGATCGGGATCGCAGATCGTGTCTTTGCCCGTGTTGGCGCCAGTGATGAACTGGGCAAGGGGCAAAGTACCTTCATGGTCGAGATGACGGAAACGGCAAGGATTCTCAACGCCGCAACGAAGCAGAGCCTGGTGATCCTCGACGAGATTGGCCGTGGAACCAGCACCTACGATGGCATCTCGCTCGCATGGGCGATCACGGAATACCTGCATGACGTTACGGGGTGTCGCACCATGTTCGCGACGCACTACCACGAATTGACTCAACTGGCCCAGTCAATGAAGGAATGCGTCAACTGGAACGTCGCTGTCCGCGAAGACGCCGATGATGTCATCTTCCTGCATAAGATCGTTCCGGGTTCCGCAGATAAAAGCTACGGAATCCACGTCGCTCAGTTGGCCGGCGTTCCCCGCCTGGTTCTGGATCGGGCGCGAGTGATTCTCAAGACACTGGAAAGTGACCACGTCGACGAATCGGGGCGAACCCGGGTTCCGGAACGTCGAACAAAACGGAAGATGGAACGTCAGCTCGCGCTGTTTGAAGAAGAAGAACATCCCATCATCGATAAACTGCGCCAGTTAAATGTCGACGAGATGACTCCGATGGCCGCTCTGCAGGAGCTTCATCGTCTGCACTCCCAATTGAAGCAATAACGAGGCTGCCTATCACGGCTCGCGTAGTTGCGGTCAGGGGACGGGCCTACCGCACACAAGAAGGGTCGTGAGGGATTACTTTGTCGGGGGCCCATGATCGCCGCCAGTCGGTGTACGTGGGCTGCGTTGCCGCTTCAGTAATTCGAGGGCAGCCACAAAAGCCAGTAACAAACCCGCCATGACAACTCGTCGGTCAAGAAGAGTTACGCTCTGGCCCTCTTGAGCAGTGGGCGTGACATTAGAGAGAGCGGAATCTGGTTCGGCCTCAGCCGGGCGACCTGTAGACTGGATAGAAATCTGTGATTGGACCTGTTCGAGGAAGCTGCGTAACCCTTCCTGCAGCAGCGCCGAATCTCTCTGCGAGTCGTACACATCGTTATGATCGGTGGTGGGCATGACGATCTGCTGCTTGGCGATCCCCGACGTTGATTCGGCGGGAGCGGCATCGAACAGTCTCTGCCCGTTCTCGAACGGAACGATCTGGTCTTGCTGGCCGTGAATCTGAAGAATCGGACACGTCACCGAATTTATCCTGCGATCCGAGGGATAGCGGTCCACAAGCAGCACGGCGACGGGAAGCCATGGAAAATGCTTCTGAGCGACTGCGACCAGCGAGTCGAACGTGGATTGCACAATCAGCCCTCCAGGCTCGATCCCCGATTTGCAGAGTTCGCCCGCTAATCGCGTCGCGACCCCACCCCCCAGCGATTCACCGTAGATCACAATCCGGCGGGGTGAGACGTTCAGCTCTTCGGTCAGATAATTCCAGATCGATCGGGCGTCATTCGCAAAGCTGGCTTCGGAGGGTGTGCCGGGATTGTCCCCGTAACCGCGGTAGTCAACGAGCACTACATGCGCATTCAGGGATGTCAGCACCTCCATCGGCACAAGCCGCCTTGAACGTTGTCCGGCATTCCCCGGAAAATAGAGGATGACCGGGTTGCCTTCCTTCTCCAGCAGGTTCAGGGCCTCGCTCTCATTCTTTCCGGTCCGATTCCCCGCGATCAGTAACCAGCCATTCAGGGTCAAACCGTCGTGAGACTTCACCTGGATGTCGATCACTGATGTCCGCGAAATTGCCTGTGCAGCAGGAAGGCTGGCTGAACGTGAGGGGTGGTAAATCAGTGATCGCTGAAAGAACACCAGTGGAATCAGGCACGTCAGATAGACCTGGATCGCCAGTATGACCAGTCGTTCGGCCATGCGCATGTACCTTTCCCAATCAGCAGAGTCGACCCAGTGCGGAAGCCTTAGACGAGCATCGATTGGGGTGCCCGTTGCCAGAGTGATTGAACTAACTTTGTGAGGCGATCAGAGATCCGGATTCATGGTCCTGGTTATTCAACGACATCACTTCCGTTACGACTTCGAAGGCATAGTCGGCCAGCTCTTTGGCGTTCCTGGGGGCGGAGCGCAGGCGTGGCTCCTCGGGGCGGAACTCGGGGCTGCTTTGGACACGCAGGGATTCGAATTCGTAGACGCCGAAGACGACGCGAGGTCCCTCTTTGTCATAAAGGTCCAGTTCACGCTGGAGTTCCAGTGCCGAGACGGCGGCGTTGACGTAAGAGGTGACTGCAACCAGGACGGATCGGAATTTGGCCTTGTCCGTGATCGGCGAACCCAGATATGTTTCCAGGGCGTGCGTGGCCCCTCTGACGGCGATCTGGATCTGATCCACCAGAGAACGCAGAGGGAAGGTGCAGGCGATGTTGGCATAGGCGTCCGGTGACAGATTCGTGTCGACTGCGGCTGTCACGGCACCGCACTTGGCATGACCCAGGACGACAACCAGCTTCAAGCTTTCCTTCAGGTTCCTGAGTGCGTAGTGCAGCGAGCCAAGACACTCGGACCCGAGGACATTACCGGCGATACGCAGGACGAAGAGATTGTTAAAGGTTTGATCAAATACCGCTTCGGTCGGCACACGCGCGTCAGAGCAGCCAAGGACGGCGGCGAAGGGGGCCTGCGTCGGGACGGCACCGGGGAACAGCGGGAGGCCCCAGGTCATGGGACTCATCGGAAGAATCATGGGCTCGCCCGTCGATTCTCCCAGCGTATGCTGCTGCATTCGATCGACGATACTTTTGAAGCGATCATTACCTTGCACCAGTTCGCTGATCGCGGCATCCGCATCGGGGATCTGTCGAGCCACAATCGGCGCAAACGGATCGTATCGGTAAATGACGTCCATCTTAAACTTTCATTTGTGTGCAATTCAGTCAGCGCGGCGAGAAATGGAAGGGCATTGTGTTCGTCGAAGCAGCCAACTGCAATACGTGACTGGGAATCTTTGACGCTAATGACGGTTGCCGTCGGGTCTGCGTTTTTTATTGTCTAATGCAGGCTGCGTGAAGTAGTGGATCAAGAAAAAGTGAACTGCCCAACCACCGTAACCGCTGTAGAAGTGTTCGGGTAAATCACAACGCTCGGTTCCTCGGATGATCAAGCCAACGGGAATCATTGTGATGCAGATGAGCCCCAGCAAAAAACTGATGCGATGAAGTATGGGCCTCATCTTTGTTCGGGGCGGATGAGATATTTCCGCAACGGGCCTCGTCAAATGCTGGCACAAGGCGAAGAGCCAGGCGAGCGTGAGTCCAGTCACGGTGCCGAATCGTGAAAACTCCGTGTGCCGCACGAGTGCCGTGATCCACCCGATGACGACAAGACTGACGGCGGTCAGGCTGAGAAGAGTGCTGATCTAGTAGACCCGCTGGCGCATGGGAAGGCCCCACTGGCATCCGAGATGCGACTGGTGCGGTATCAAACTCCATCCCCTCCAATGCGTCCCATGAGGTGTACACGGGCATGATCGTCAATTGGGGGTGAGGAATTCTTCCGGGCTCGGTTCAGAATGGCAAGCCAGTCGATCTCACTTCAGCAGGTTCCACATGGGATCTGCCTGCCCTGTCGACAGGCTAAGAAGAGTGGGGTGCTTAGCTCTGTAGGCGACAGATTAGTGATCTGGGCTGGACTGTTGGTCCTGGTCAGCATCTGCCGGGCCGGCCGGAATTTCCCACGGCGGACGTGGGCCGAGATACTGATAGTAGTGACACTCAATCCGACCGTTATAGAGCTTTCGGCGACGTGTCGCCCGGCGTCGGAAGAGGCGTTCAAAGCCCGGGTGTGATGTCAGGACGTAGATCGACCAGGTGTTCAGCGGCTCGAACGCGTCTGCCATGTCGTCATAGATATCGGCGGCCGATTCGCTGTCCCCGATTCGCTCTCCGTACGGGGGGTTCGTGATGATGACGCCATATTCGAGGGATGTCTTCAGTTCCAGAACGTCCATTTGTTTGAACTCGATGTCACCACCGACTCCGGACTGGATGGCATTGTTCTGAGCAACTCGCAG
>NZ_DASWWZ010000433.1:0-2772 GCF_036405755.1 Schlesneria sp. | reverse complement strand
ATGGAAAAGACATCCCCACCGTCGACCGGCCACGTTCTTCCGGAACGCTACTGGATCATGATGGCTGGGGGAAAATACGATTTCACAGCTAAGTGGTGGAATCCTGCTAATTACCAGCGGATCGTCGATCATTTCCAAGGGCGCATCCAGTTTGTTCAAGCAGGTGAAGCAGGACACTGGCACCCTCCCTTGTCGGGGGTCATCAACGTTGTCGGCAAGACCACGACGCGTGAATTCGTGCAGCTGATGCATCATGCGGACGGGGTCGTCTGCCCGGTGACATTCGCGATGCATCTGGCGGCCGCAGTGGAAACCCGACCGGGCCGACCGAAGCAACGGCCGTGCGTGGTCATCGCCGGAGGTCGCGAGCCGACGCAATGGGAAGCCTATCCCCATCATCAATACATCAGTACCACTGGCATGCTCTCCTGTTGTCAGGAGGGAGGTTGCTGGAAATCTCGCTGCCAACTCGTTGGTGATGGCGACCCGAAGGATTTCAACGATGTTTGCGATCAACCGGTCCAGATCACGCCCCACCTCCGCGTTCCTCGCTGCATGGACATGATCTCTGCCGATGACGTGATTCGACGAATCGAGATGTATTTGTCAGGTGATGTAACGAATGGGGGGCGTACGGTTGAATCTGATCATTCCGCGGCGACGAGATGTTGCGGGCTTGAGTCCACACTGCCGGACGCGACGACTGTTCTGCAGATCAATAACTTTAACTTTGAACGAGACTCACGTAGCCCCGCGTCTCAGAATGTCACAACTCAAAACATTTTGATCACATTCCGCCACGGTCTGGGAGACGCCGTCCAGTTCACGGCCGTGCTCCGTCACCTTCAATACCATCATCCGGAATGGAATGTGGATGTTCTGACACTGGTGGGGAAGCATTCCGCCTTTGAAGGACTTTGCCGTCGAGTCTGCGTTATCGACCGTGATCCAATCCCCACCGAAGGGTACCATCAGCGGTTCGATCTGACGTGGGACGAATGCCGTACAGAAGACGCGAGTTGCCCGAACACGAAAGTCCTGCAGTGCATTAGGGACGCGTTTCAACTGTCGCCCATCCCCGATCTCTTCCGTTACCAAATTCGAATTTCCGATACGGCCAGAATTCGGGCTCATCAATACCTAGAATCAATCTGCGGGCCGCCCGGGGATGACGGTCGCTATCGGGCCGTCCTGATCCACTACGAGGGGAATACTTCGGGGGAGTTCAAGAATCTGCCGACAGAATTGATTCAGGAGCTCTGTGCTGACGTCATCCGACTTGGGTATGTTCCTGTCATCCTGGATTGGGATCGTCGATCACCGCTGCCGGACCAGCAAACCATTTTTTGCCCTGATGCCGCGCACGTACTGTGGGACGGACAGGGTACCGGCGACGCTGAACAGTTGGCGGCATTGATCAATTCGGCCAAGCTCATGATCGGCATCGACAGTGGTCCACTCCACGTTGCCGGTGCCACCGAAACTCCCTCGATCGGAGTCTGGACCCGGCATCATCCCGTCCATTTTTTTGACCTGGCGGACAATCTCCTGCACCTCGTGCCCGTGAATCATTCCGATCTCGTGCAGAGCAGTAGCGCCCTGAACTATTTCGACCGCGTCTATCCCTACGAAACCTACCAGAATCTCAATGTCTCCCTCTTGCCACTGGTGGAACATCGCTTAACGGGCGCTGCGGTAGAACCACTCAGAAACAAGCAGTTTCTGAAGCAACTCACGGCAACCGGATACGATCGCAGTTACTACGATGAGCACAAAAACGCTGGGCTGGATTATCTCGGGTTCGGCGGTTGGCAGCAGCAGTACGGTCGCTGGCTGGTCGAGTCGCTGGGGTACCAGGGCCGCAAGATGCTCGATGTCGGCTGTGCTTGCGGAAGTATTCTGAGAGGCCTGGGACAAGCAGGAGCGATTGTTCAGGGGGTCGATCTCTGCGAACCCATGATTCAACTGGGGCGACAGCAGTGGCCCGACATGGCCCCTTTGTTATTCGTCTGCGATGCGATCAACCTGCATCTTTTCACCGATCGGACCTGGGATGGTCTCCATTCCGCCCAGGTTGCCGAACACTGGAAGCCGGAGTTGGTTCCCTTCATCTTGCGAGAACTCGGCCGAGTCACTGTACCAGATGGACTTTTCTTTTGTTCTCTCGACACCTCGGAGTCGTTTGCCCGTCAGGGCCGGACCCTGGAAAACGAGGATCCCACGCACATCTGCATTCAACCCATTTCGTGGTGGCAAGAGCAACTCGAAGCCAACGGCTGGGAAGTCTGCACGGCTGAATACGAACCGATCCTCAGGCAACATCCGGAAGATTTTCTCTGCCGCTACGACTGGGATTTCTTTATCGCCAGACGGCGAGGTGGCTGACAGGCACTTCTTCACTTCACAGGCAACTCATACGCGACGACTGAATTCACCATGGCAAAGTCTCATGCAGACCGTTTGGCCCCACATCGCTGCCTCGCTCCATCCCAACGATCGTCCTGCCCCCCAGGCGTGGCAATCGTGTTACGAGACCAAATATGCTATCGCTCGACTGCTGCAGCCCCAACGAATTTTTGAGATTGGTGTCCGCACGGGTTATTCCGCTCTGGCATTCCTCAGAGCGGTCCCGACGGCCCGGTATCTTGGCATCGACGCGAACCGAAATAGTCATGGCGGCATGCGCGGCGCGATTAATCATGCTCGCAAGCTGTTGGCAGAATACGATGCTGAAGTCCACGAACTTTCTTCCGCACAATGTGCGGCGAGCCT
>NZ_DASWWZ010000432.1:0-5498 GCF_036405755.1 Schlesneria sp. | reverse complement strand
TGACTTGTTTCTTGCAAACGGCTGCCGATCAGACTACAAAATTTTTGCATTTCTTTTGCTGCCAAAACTTTAGCGAGATCCTTTTCCACCGAAGAAGATTTGGTGGATTTGTAATTTCTCTCTCGAACGAAGGCCCACCGGCCGATGAGGCATTGTTGCCATAGTGAACCATTGACGAAGAGGCCAAGCCTCATAAGACGATTCTGTCTGAACAAAATTGTCGTGCTATGATCCTGATTCTCCTTGATGAACGTTTTTCGTTTTCGCACTTGAGTGCATGATTGTCGCTTGTTGACATGTTGATGTGGAATGGCCGAGCTGTTCAGGCTCGAACCCCTCCACTGGGCCCATCATTTTCAGGAGGCGAGTGTGAGCACTAGCCAGACCGACACTCCGCTTCCCAATTCCGTCGCCTCCCCGGATCTGCTGTGGGAGAATGCGGCCGTTGTGCTGAAGGGGATCGGACAGGTTTTCTTCCAGGAGAATGCCCTTTCCGGACTTCTGTTCGTCATCGGGATCGCCTTCGGCGCTCCTCTTGAGGCAGTCGGTGGCGTCGTCGGGTCATTGATCGGGTTGGCCACCGCCCGTACGCTCAAATTTGATGAAGGCGAAACCAGGGCGGGTATCTACGGATTTAACTCCGCACTGGTGGGCATGGCGACGTTTTTCTATTTTCGCCCCGGGCTCGTTTCACTCCTTCTGCTGCTTGTGGGCTGCGTGGTCGCCACACTCCTGACACGCTGGATGCGACATTCGCTTCCATTTCCCACCTACACGACCCCCTTTATTGTGACGACCTGGGGCATCTACTTCCTGGGCCGGTCGCTGGGTGCGGTCCACGTTGACCCGGGTGCTCCGCTGAGGGATGTCGGTGTTCTTTCTGTGATTGCCCATGGAATTGGACAAGTCATGTTCCAGGGGACTCTCTGGGGGGGTGTCTTCTTCCTGCTGGGAATCGCGATCAGCAACCGGACGCATGCTGTTTGGGTTCTCCTGGGGTCGGTGGTGGGAATGCTGGTGTCCGCCTACCACGCCACCGCGGGTTCTGACGCGCTGCATATCGAGAGACTTCTCGAGCATGCGCACTCTGACAACATCGCTTTAGGCCTCTATGGGTACAACGCGACTCTGACTGCCGTCGCACTCTATCTGTGGCGAAAGTCGGTCATTCCCCCCTTGCTGGGAATGATCCTCTCCGTGCCCGTGACGGAACTCATCCCCACATTGGGGCTTCCGGCCCTCACGGCCCCCTTCGTGTTGACGACCTGGCTGGTCATGTTGCTCGGTTGGACCGAAGCAAGTTTGTTGAAAAAATCAGCGGCATCCCCCTCCTGATCACCGGGTCCTTGTGCCGGGGCTCTCAGGTATTTCTATCCGAGGAATGAAACGATGAATCTGCTACCTCAAGAACGTGACAAGCTGCTGATTTACGTGGCAGCTCAAGTAGCCCGCGATCGCAAAGCGCGCGGACTCAAATTGAATGTTCCCGAATCGGTCGCCTTGATCACAGCGGAATTGATGGAACTCGCCCGTGACGGCAAGTCAGTTGCCGAGATCATGAGCAGTGGACGCGAAATCCTCACTCGAGATGACGTGATGGAAGGTGTTCCGGAAATGGTCACCATGATTCAGGTGGAGCCAACCTTCCCGGACGGAAGCAAGCTTGTCACCGTTCACGAACCCATTCGTTAAATCACCTTTCGTCCACTGCCGTCTCCCGGCATTCCTGGTTAAGAACTGTCCCCTGCCAAATTTTTAGAGAGGCCTCCCATGATTCCTGGTGAGTACATCCTTGATGGCGAAGACATTGAGCTGAATAAGGGACGTCCGATCACGACAATCACGGTCAACAACACGGGTGACCGACCCATTCAAATTGGTGCTCACTTCCACTTCTTCGAAGTCAATCGCGCCCTCGTCTTCGATCGATCGCTGGCTTACGGGAAGAAACTGGACCTCCCCAGCGGAACCTCCGTTCGTTTCGAACCAGGTGATGTCAAAGAAGTCAAACTGATCCCTTATCTGGGCCACAGGGTGATCTACGGATTTAACGGATTGGTGATGGGCCGTCTGGATGATCCCTACACCCGTGAATGCAGCATGAAACGCTGTATTGAGCAGAACTTCGGACACAAGCCAGCCGAGCCTGAAGGGCAGGCGAAAACCGCCAAAGCGACCAAGCCGCCGAAGTCATCCAAGTAGTTCTGCTGCCGCAGCAATGACTCCGTAATGGCGCCGCCACCTGGCCACTGCACTCCCGACGAACCAGTTCGATCCTCCAAAATTTGATTTGCTGAAGGGACTCATCCCATGGGTACAAGACTTTCCCGCCAGGCCTATGCAGAGAAGTACGGACCGACGACGGGCGACCGGGTTCGGTTGGCCGATACCGAACTGATCATCGAAATCGAAAAGGACTATACGTCCTACGGTGAAGAGTCCGTGTTCGGAGGAGGTAAGTCGATCCGCGACGGGCAGGACCAGTGCCCTCTCGACGAACCCATGAGTCCCCCTCACTGCGATCTGGTGATCACGAATGTGGTCATCATCGATCACTGGGGAATTGTCAAAGGGGACATCGGAATTCGCGACGGCCGGATCGTGGCCGTAGGAAAGTCGGGCAACCCATTGGTTCAGGACGGCGTTGACCCCCGTCTGGTCATCGGCCCTGGAACAGAAATCATTTCGGGCGAAGGAAAGATCGTCACCGCAGGGGGGATCGACTCGCATATCCATCTGATCTGCCCCCAGCAGGTCGAAGTCGCCATCGCCACCGGCGTGACCAGCATGATCGGCGGGGGAACAGGCTCTGCATCCGGGACATGGGCGACGACCTGTACGCCAGGTCCCTGGAACATCATGCGGATGCTGCAGAGCTTCGAAGCGCTCCCCATCAACATCGGCATCATGGGCAAAGGCAACGGCAGCCTTCCCAAACCGTTGAAAGACCAGATCGAAGCCGGTGCCTGTACGCTCAAGCTGCACGAGGACTGGGGCACCACTCTCGAAGTCATCGACAACGCCCTGAATGTGGCCGACGACTATGACATTCAGATAGCCATCCATACCGACACGCTGAATGAATGCGGTTTCGTCGATGACACCATCGCCGCGTTCAAGGGACGCACGATTCATACCTTCCACACGGAAGGTGCCGGGGGTGGTCACGCTCCCGACATTATGAAAGTGGCCGGTCAGGCTAACGTGCTGCCCGCCAGTACCAACCCCACACGTCCCTTCACCCACAACACGATCGACGAACACCTCGATATGTTGATGGTCTGTCACCACCTGAAGAAGTCGATTCCCGAAGACGTCGCTTTCGCAGAAAGCCGTATTCGAGCGGAAACCATCGGTGCCGAAGATGTCTTTCACGACCGCGGCATCATCAGCATCATGAGTTCCGACTCACAGGCCATGGGTCGCGTGGGTGAAATGATCCTGCGAACCTGGCAGACCGCACACAAAATGAAGGTGCAGTTCGGCCCGCTTCCGTCAGACAGTTCGCGCAACGATAACGAACGCGTCAAGCGATATGTCTGCAAGTACACTCTGAATCCCGCCATCGCTCACGGAATCAGCCATTGTGTCGGCAGTATCGAAGGGGGCAAGCTGGCAGACCTCGTCCTTTACGAGCCAAAGTACTTCGGCATCAAGCCGTTCCTTGTGCTCAAGGGTGGTATGATCGTGATGGCTCAGATGGGTGATCCCAACGCCAGTATCGCAACGCCCGAACCGGTCTACATGCGACCTCAGTTCGGTGCCTTCGGTCGGGCACTCTCCAAGACCTGCGTCTCGTTCGTCTCCAAGGCCTCGATCAATGCCGGCATCGGCGAGAAATACGGCCTGCAGCGAGAACTCGTCGCCGTCGAAAACTGCCGTAACATCGGCAAGAAGAACATGGTTCGCAACGAGGCCACTCCTGATATCCGCATCGACGCCGACACGTATCAGGTGTGGGTTGATGGTGAAAAGGTCAGCAGCGAGCCGATTGCCACGCTGCCGATGACACAGCGATACTTCCTGTTCTAAACGATGGCCTCTGCGCCAGCGGTTACTTGACGACGATTACGGTCTAGCCCAGGAAAACGATGAACCTCCGTTTGCTTCAGATTTCTGATTCGGCGTTGCCAATTGGAGGCTACACACATTCCTGGGGACTTGAAGGAGCCATGGGTCGCGGGATCGTCCATGATCCCGGGACCCTGGAAACGTGGACGCGTCGCTGGCTGAAGACCTGCCTTGGTCCATTGGAAGGGGTCCTGGTCGCAGCCGGCTGCCGTGCCGGTAAAAATCGCGACTCGGCCACCTTACGGCGACTTAACCGTCAGGCCGAGGCATCCATTCTTCCCCCCACTGTGAGGAGCGCCAGCCGAGAAATGGGCGAACAGCTCCTTGCACTGGGGGCAACGTGGGCCTGGAGCGAAGCAGAACTCCATGCCTGCCTGTCAGGAACGGGTGAAGAGCTTCGCGGCTGGCATCACTCAGTCGCCTTCGGGCTCATGGGTGCCATTGCCGGGGGAGAACCCACGGACGTCCTGACCGCCTATATGAATCAGGCCGCACTTGGCATGATCGGCGCCGGAGTCAGGGCCATTCCGGTCGGCCACACACACGGACAACAGGTGCTGGCCTATCTTCAAGACGACATTGTTGAGCTTGTTGCGACCCTCGTCGATCGCGACGCCGAAACAGCCGGTGCCGGTTGCCCCTTTTATGAGGTTCTTTGTGATGAACAGACTCGACTTTATTCCCGCATGTTCCGGTCATGAAAACGGCCTCGAACCGCGAGAGATCTTCCATCCCCGACGACGTGGCCAGCGACGACTGTCCCGTCTGGGACTTCGCTTTCATCTCCCTTACAACGACGAGATGGCCAGCGGACGAAGCCGCTTTGCGGTCAACAACCGAAAAACATTCACCCTGGGTGTCTGTGGTCCAGTGGGATCCGGCAAGACAGCATTGCTGGAAGCCCTCTGTCACGCCCTGTGGCCAGAGATCAATCTGGCCGTCATTACGAATGATATCTATACGCACGAAGATGCCGAGTTCCTGTCACGACGCCAGGCACTTCCACTGGAACGCATCATGGGGGTGCAAACCGGGGGTTGCCCGCACACGGCGATTCGCGACGACGCCAGCGCAAACCTCAGTGCGATCGCCAATTTCGAGCGGCAGATTCCCGGACTGGAACTGGTCATCGTGGAATCGGGTGGTGACAACCTGACGGCGGTCTTCTCTCGCGAACTGGCCGACAAGTTTATTTTCGTTATTGATGTTGCCGAAGGCGACAAGATTCCACGCAAGGGGGGGCCGGGGATTTGCAACAGCGACCTGTTGGTGATCAACAAGATCGATCTGGCACCGCACGTCGGAGCGGATCTGGAAGTCATGCGCCGCGACAGCCTGAAGAATCGCGGGGAACGCCCCTTCATGATGATCAGCATTCGGCAAAAAGAAGGAACGGAGAAAGTCGTCCAGTGGGTACGCGAGCAATT
>NZ_DASWWZ010000431.1:0-8322 GCF_036405755.1 Schlesneria sp. | reverse complement strand
GTCGCATCAAAGCACTGATCAAACTGCCGCCCAGGAAAACATTCCCGCTTAGACACGGGCGAGTCACTCCTGTGGGTGATGCTGCCGTTGCGTTATCCGATCGTCGAATCATTGCGCGGGCTGGCGTCGGTTCTGCAACCGAACAAAATCGAGCAAATGGCCAACATTCCTCGGACGAAGTCGCGGGGACGCTCCATCAGAAAGAAAAGGGCGATTCCTGTGTTCTAGATCAGTGTTGGTGTCCAAGAAAGACCGCGAGGTCTTTTCTTGATTCGAAGCGCCGTCCTGTGAATTGTCCCAATTCGGTTCGTGGTTGGATGGTCTGCTACTGCTAAAAACAGCGAGCTTGATATTGGGGGGAAGCGGAACGAATACACGTTCTGAACTCCGAGCCCATGATTGGTTCCAAACGTCTGGAGGGTTGGACTCGCCGGGACGCTGTCCGGTGATCACACTGTTCGGATGGGATGATCGTTAGTCGAAATGTGAGGAGGGGTGTGATGGGGAGTCTGACACTTTGTCAGCGGCAGCTCGGTGATATAACGGATCGGGCTGGCCAATTGGCCAGCCGGTGGCCAGTCGGTGGCCAGTCCCAAGTATGGCAGCAATCAAAGCTTATATAGTTTTCGGGAGATTGGCCCGGCTGGCCAGCAGAGTCCCGTCAGTTCTCTTTTGTACGTTGACGGGCGCTACCGCTCGGTGTCTGGGTAGACGGCAGTGTTTTGAGAATCTCAGACGGAATCAATCGTTTAGCGGTTATTTGACAATTTGGGACGAGTCGTGCCACCTTCGTCTTTAGTGCAGACGGTCGCGAAGCTGGTACTCGCTGTAGGACCTGCAGCGCGAGCGGGGGTGTCCACATCCGTCGACTTCCCTCCTGGGTGGGGGCCTGGACTCCTGCATTCGAAATGAGTCGGAGAGAGTTTGCCATTTGGGCATTGGTGGGGTCACAGAGGTCGAGGGCAGGCACACGCGACGAGTTCGTGGCGAGACTTTCGGTCCGAACGGATTGCGGGGGCCGGAACCGCGCCCCGGTGAATCTGAAGACCGGGTCAGAATTCCCTGACGGGTCTGCGGGTTGCTCGCTGTCTGATTGGTCAGGTCGCGCTACGAACGACCATCAGACTTTGCCTGTTTGGACTTTGGGCAGTCTGGAGAACATCCTCCCCTTCATCATGCGGGTGGGGCCGGGCTTTTTTGGAGAATCCCATCCTTCGTTGAAATCCTGTGGATTGCTCTCTTTCACTTCGTCTTGTCGCGAACATTGTCGCTTCGACATGTGTCCGGTATGCAACGGCGACGGTCACAGTTTTGATCGATTGCCCGGTGACTGAGACGGGGTTGCCAAGGGGGTGAAGACTGTCTGCTTTCTCTGGCCTGGAACTGGAAAGGAACCGGTTGGCCTGAAGATTGCAACCTTCTTCGTTATCAGTCTGTTGCGATAGGACGGACGTAACCGACGCTGCTCCGTAAAACACGAACTGAAAAGATGAAAATTATGACGACGATCTGGGGTCAACGTACAGCGACAACAGCTTCAACTCCCCGCGAGGGCTTGCCCATTGAGGCCGAGAATCGAATGAGCGGAACCAAGGGAGCCAACGCATCCCGAGTCGGCGTGCTGAGCGCCCAGGAACAGAGCGACGTTCGACACGAGGTCCTCTCCGAGATCATGGCATCGCTCCGAATTCCGTTGGGCGACTAAGTCCCCTGCCCGCGAGTCATACGAATTTGATGGGAATCCTCCATGCGCATCGGGTTGCAATACCCGACCCGTCTGGATGCGATTCCCTTGTTCGTCTTGTGAACACACGCACGGTCCATCCGCCGGCAGGCCACCAGACTCAGTCTGGTGGCCGCGATGTTAGCTTGCCGTGAATTTCAAGCCGATGATGGCGACGATCAGCAGGCTGAGAAAGAAGATTCGACCTGCACTGGCAGGTTCACCCAGGAATGCCATGCCGAGTACCATGGCTCCGAAGGTCCCGATCCCGACCCAGACAGCATAGGCAGTCCCGATCGGAAGTGTGCGGGCGGCAACAGCGAGCAGATACATACTCGCGATGATCCCGATAATTGTGAGTATGCTCGGTACCGGCTTGGTAAACCCCTGGCTTTGTTTCAGACCAATGGCCCAGCCTGCCTCCAGTAAGCCAGCAATGACAAGTAGAATCCACGGCATCACGACGCTCCTCAATCCGCGTCGTCTTTTCCTAACCGGGTACGTCGCTCATCGTCCGGGCCGAAATGGCAAAAACAGAATGACGCCATTTTAGGCGGCTGTCGAGCGTCGGTCAAACTCTGCCCTTGAGCTCGGCTTGCGAAATGTCGGCTGGCAGATCGTCCAGCATTTGAACTCATCGGGGATCATCATCTTCTGCGAGACGTGTCTCCTGATTTTCGCTGCGGCTACAGCTCAGCAGTGCGGAAGGATGTCCTTCTCAAAGGGGCTTGGCGTACACTGCATCCGCGGGGGGCCAGCAAATTTCCGTTGCTCGGTCCCCGATGAAGAACGCTGTCATGTTTGCCTGCGCCACCAACGATGGAAAGACCGAGAGAGATCATGGAGTTACGGCCAATTCGTCTGCTGACACTGCTGCTATTGGTGCTTTTCGTTTCAGGGGTCTCTTCCGGACAGGAAAAAAGTGTCAAACCGGGGATCAACGACACTTTCCGGAATCCAAAGCCAGAAGAGTTCGTGGAACGGTTTGAAATTGAAAGCCGCGAAGTCTTCCAGCAGCGTGAAAACATTCTTGAAGCCTGTCAGATCAAACCCGGCCAGACGGTGGCGGATATCGGTGCGGGAACGGGGCTGTTCACGCGCATGTTCTCCGATGCCGTGGGCGATGAGGGGCGAGTGATCGCGGTGGATATCGCTCAGGAATTTCTCGACCACGTGAAGCTCACCAGTCATCAGCGCGGCCAGAAGAATGTTGAGACCCAGCTTTGCACTCCCGAATCGACCGAGCTGCCGGATGACTCCATCGATGTCGCCTTCATCTGTGACACCTACCATCACTTCGAATTCCCGCTGAAAACAATGGCCTCGTTACGGAGAGCACTTAAGCCGGGCGGGCGAGTGATTGTCATCGATTTCCGCCGCATTCCCGGAAAGACGAAGGAATGGACGCTGAATCACGTTCGTGCGGGCCAGGAAGTCTTCGAGAGTGAGATTGTCGAATCGGGGTTTCTCAAAACGCGGGAGGTCAATGAATTCCTCGAAGAGAATTACTTCGTGGAATTTACCAAGAGTGCGACTCCGGGCCTGAAGTCCCCTTTGTATCCCATCATCGCCGGACATGGCGGTGTTGTGGCGGTCCCGAATGCCACGGAGAAACCTCGATCAGGTGCAAAGCTGCTGCTGGATGCAACTGCTGCAGCCCCAGCAGGAAGTATTCATAAGTCGCTTGATCGGGCCGCTCGATTGCTGAATCTTTATGGTGTCGCGGGCTTGAAGGCGTCCGACGTAAAGATTGTCGTCGTGCTGCATGGCGAGGCGACCAAATCGGTATTGAACGACGAGTTCTATCAGGCGCGATTTGGAGTCGAGCGAAACCCGAATCTTCCTCTGATCAAATTGCTGCAGGACGCGGGTGTCGAAGTGTTCGTCTGCGGACAGGCACTCAATTATAAGGGGTTTCCGGAGTCGGCCGTGGCCAAAGGGATCTCCGTTGCTGAGTCGGCTCTGTCCGTGATTGCCAATCGTCAGATGGATGGATATGGCTACCTGCCGCTGCATTAAGGGATTGCCAGTTGTCGTCGTGCCCAATCCATGACAACTGCAGCAGGAGAAACGGGATGATCAAACCAACTCGCCGCCTGTGGATACTGATCTGTCTGCTCGGAGGCAGCACTGCGATGCTGGGACTGAGTTCGGGAGACGAGTCTCCCGTGAGCGAGTCTCCTCCGCTTGAACAACCTTTGCCGGAAGGTCCCTTGGGTGACACGATCGAACTCGGGCGGTTACTGGTCGAGCAGACGGTGAAACATCCGTTATCAAAGCGGTTTGTCGGTAACGATCTCAACTGCACATCGTGCCATTTGAAGAACGGGACCGACCCGAAGGCCGCGACGTTCATCGGGGTTGCGACGGCGTACCCCGCCTGGTCTCCACGTGAGCAGCGGGTCATCACGCTGGAAGATCGCATCCTCAACTGCTTCATGCGCAGTTGCAACGGGATTCGTCCTCCCCTGGGGAGTGAAGTGTCGATCGCAATTGCGACCTACATCACCTGGTTGTCGACAGGCCAGCCACTCAAGATGAACGGCGTCCGTTCGCTTGGTCCTCATGCTGTTCCTGATCTGAAGCTCGATGCTGGCCGCGCTGAACGCCAACGGGGCAGCGAACTTTACGCGGACCGATGTGCCTCATGCCATGGAGCAGACGGAGCGGGTGATGAAGAAAACCCGCCCGTTTGGGGCCCACGCTCGTACAATGAGGGGGCGGGACTGACAGACGTGCGGAAACTGGCTTCGTGGCTGAAGGTGGCGATGCCACTGGATGACACCGATCTCTCGGACCAAGAAGCACTCGACATCGCAGACTACGTGAACTCACATGAAAGGCCCAAGTTTCGCCTCAAAGATCACTTACCGGAGAAAGACAGGTTGGGCGAGTACAATTCCGGATCGAAGCCCTGATCCGAATTGACTTCCTCCGAGGGATCGGGGGCTCATCTGTCCCCTTCTCAGATGAAATAGTGACCGGGGCTGAGGTCGGGACTCTTATGAACAACGGTTGTGCACAGCCGCGTGATGTTCGTCGCTAAGTGCGTCCGGACCTTGTTGATACCGCTGAGCTTGGGGTCGAGGGTGGTAGTGTCTGCTACTGACGAGGAGAACCGCTGAGACCAAGGTACAGGGAGCGACGAAGACCCAGTATGGAACAGAGACCACTTCTGTCAGTCTCAGGAAAAGCGTATTGCAGAGTATGATCCCGTCTGTGACCTCACTTAATAAGTCGTCACTGTCCCCTGCTTCGTGTGGTGATGGGGACTGTAGAGCAGAAATTGTTTGTTCGACTGTCTGAATTTGAGGGTCGACAGCGATCAGCGTCACCAAGCCCTTTCGACTCTGGACAAACGAGATGTGGCCAGCGCTTGAAGGGATGTCGACAAGCTGGCCGATGTCGAATTCGTCGATGTGGGAATAACTTCTGATCCAACCGGTCGTGATGAAGCACGAGATCAGTAGTGCCAGACAGCCAAACCAGCGTCTGCGGTCCTGAAAATAGTCCTGCATGCTGCGTGCTCCCACTTTGTAATGCGGGGTGACTTTCACAGCACTATCAGCAGTTCAAACGGTTTCGACAAGCGCAGATGACACTGGGGCAAGACTTGCTGTCTATCATTGCCGGGCCTTACGCGCGATCAGCCTGCCTGATGAAAGAGGAACGATCCGCGGTGAGCCCGTACAAAAAACGAAAGATAATGGGCAAGTCCGCGGGCATGATGGCTTCAGACGTGTGTCGATCCCATTTCGCAATCTATGAATTTTATCAGGAGATCTTTGAATGCGTGTCGCGTCTGGAATTAATAAGTTGAGGGAATGAAGATCCGCGAGGGACGGCATTCGTCATCGTGGCAGAATGTGCAGCCAACTAATCTCTGTTTGAAAGTCCAGGGCTTACGTCGAGGTGAGTCGATCGCAATTCAGGGACGGGTGGCTGGCTCTGGTCCACGATGCTCCAAAAGAAGCGGGTGGCGAAGACTGGTCTAGCAATGGGAACCGGGAAAGTTCCGGAAGGGGGCTCGCGATTGAACCCTGGGTGGTACCTGTGCCATTGGGATTACCGGTTCCTGATGCAACCTTCACTGAGCCTTTAAGACTCGGATGTTTCAGTGCTGTCCTGTTCTTCCGCGCTGACGGAGGAGGGTTTCTCTTCTTTTGCGGGCTTCGGTTTGGGCTTCTTGGCTTTCTTGTCTTCAGGGGAATCACTCGTGCGGGGGAATAGTGAGGCGGCGGTTTCCCTGAGTTGTGCCAATTTCAGTTCGGTCGCGGCAATTTCATCGGCCAGCTTGCGTGCCAGCTCATCGCGCAGACTGATGAAAGTCTCGATTTCGCTTTTCAGATCGGCAGTTGCCTCACCAGCGAGGTCCTCGATGATGATTGCTTCTTTCATGGGGCTGAGATCTGCCTCGATGGGGCTTGATTCACTCCCTTCCTGCGGTCGTTTCTTTGCCATTGCGATAGATTCCAGGATGGTTTCCAGTTGCCAGATCCAATTCGGTGCGGCCTTTTATCAGGAAGATCGAAATCCGGCAATCACTGGAAATCAGCCAGAACTGTGTCAGGTCTTGAGCAGCCTTGAACGGGCTTCGGAAGGAAGATTAGGAGCCCAACCCGGATCTGTTCATCGGGATTGACTTCCCCGCGATGATGAGATGTGATCTGTCTCCTTTTTTCGTTCCCGTTTCGTCGATTTGAGAGACAGACATGAGCAACCGTTCTTCCAGTTCGAAGAATTCATCCAAGGACACGAAGGCAGCGAATTCGGCCGTTGTGTGGACCGTCAGAGGCCTGGTCGCCGTCACTGCTGTGGTACTGCTGTTCCTCGCCTGGCAGGAGAATCAGGTCAAACAGGCATTCAGTTCCACCAATGAGGCCTGGCAGGCAGCGTTGAGATCGAGTGGTGAGAACACGGATCTGACGAAATCTCAACTTAAAGCCATTCCCGCGAAGGGCAATCCACTGGTTACATCCGACAAGGCCGGCACGAACACAGTAGGAGCCGTCGATGTCGAAACGTTTACCTGGAAGGGCCGACTGCGCAGTTATTCAGTCAAAGTCCATTATGGTCTCGGCCAGGATCCCTCTGTCGAACTGATTGAAGTGGTCGAGAAATGAGGCAATACGCCTTTTCTGGGCCTGTCCAGGAAATTTGTCCGGTATGAGATTGGCCGCTTTGGTCTGTTTGGGATGCGCTGGAAGTGTGTCCTGGCCGAACACGCTGTTTCACGACGATTGAGAGCGGGCGGATAGGTTTTTGATGTAGATGAAACCTCTCGCGGTTGGCTTCGCACCGGTCGCGGCCTGGACACAGCCATTGGGGTGACTCGTGGGATTTTCGGGCATCATCTCGAACCGCGATGCAGGTGCGATATTCTGCTGCAGAGGTGCGTAGTTGATGAGTTGAAGAACGACCTTTGTGCGGAGGAGATGTTTTCCATTCCGGGAGACGAGTTGCTACATCTCGCGGACTGACTAGACGAAGAGTGCTGCTCGGAAGCCGCGGACGCCATAGTAGGACTGATCTCCGTTGTGATAGACGAAAACGTGACCGAAGCGGCGGTCGCAGAAGAGGGCTCCTCCCAAGCTGCGGATATCTTCGGGGGTCTTGATCCAACTGGAGGTCTTCATGTCGAAATTACCGACCTTTTGGAGCTCACGATACTGGGCTTCCGTCAGGATCTCGACTCCCATTTCGGTCGCCAGATCGATGGCATTGTGCTTCGGCTTGTGTTCTTTCCGCGACTCCAGCCCTTCGCGGTCATAACAGATGCTGGTACGGCCTT
Organism: Schlesneria sp.; assembly: GCF_036405755.1. NCBI lineage: Bacteria > Pseudomonadati > Planctomycetota > Planctomycetia > Planctomycetales > Planctomycetaceae > Schlesneria > Schlesneria sp. The sequence continues at coordinate 808 of NZ_DASWWZ010000431.1, read as the reverse complement.
TAGGCGTTTCGGGGCAGCAATCGACAAACAGGTATTGTCCGGTTTTCTTGTCGTGGCTGATGACATCCGGTTCCCCGCCCGTCCGTTCCATTTCGTTCAATGACCAGAGCTTATCAGGGTTTTCATCCAGCCGCTTCTGGATCTTGTCCCAACTGAGACCGGGATGACGATGCATGTTCTTTTCAAACCGAGCAGAGAGTTTTGTCAGCAGTTGCTCCCGTACCTCAGGGGAAAGTTCCTTGTCCGAACGAACTGCACGCATGGTCGCTTCCTGATGTGAGATTAAAGAGGTGATGAGTTTTCCAGCGAGAATTCCGTGAACTACGAGCAATCCGAAGGAGGCATTCAAGAGAGCTGATTTCTGACGGCGCTGACTGCCTAATCTGGCAAAGTTGTTGATGTCGTACAAGCAATGCACAGGCACTGCCTGATCGAAGCCGATCCGACAAACCCGGGTTCACTACCCTGCTTCAAGCAATTCATCGATTGCCTGAAGAGCCGATAATGCTCCCGTGGGAATGGAGATACCTTGGGAGTGGACGTCGGCTTCTCGAGGATTGACCCGGATTAACGTTCCTGCGTGGGACTCGCACTCATACCGGACGGTTGGAATGGCAAGTCCCGCTCCCAGTTCGACGATCACCATCCGGCGGGAGGATGCTTTCGCTGTCCATTCGATATATCGCTGGTACTGCTGGTCCGACCGTGTCGCAATCCAGTGAGCGTCACCAAACATCAGAATATTGGGCCGGGCGATCCGACCGCATTGTGGGCAATCGGGCAGCGGCGAAGCCGTTCTGATGGTCTC
>NZ_DASWWZ010000430.1:0-21990 GCF_036405755.1 Schlesneria sp. | reverse complement strand
CTCATTGGGCATGACTTCGCTATATCGTGGCTCCAGCAGGACATCGTCGAACGTGATTCCTCTGTATGCGATACGATCTTCCATAATGATTTCCTAGCCTCCTCACGACCTCTAACGACACTTCTTTATCAATGATCAACTTGGATTATTGCAGTCTTTTTTCGTCGATTCGACGCTGCAACTGGTTTGACAGTTCGACCAGTTGCTTCACATCCAGTTCTTCGGCCCGGGTATCCGGAGAAAGCTGCATCGAAGCAAGAGCCTCGTCGATCTGCTCTTTTGACAGTTTTTGCTTAAAAAGCGAGACAATCACCCCTCGCAACAATTTACGGCGCTGGGTGAAGATATCTCTCAGAAAAAGTTGAAACTCGCCGCGATTAACAATCTTCGCTTTGGCCTCATAATCCGGATCGATTCTCAAAATGGCAGAATCGATGATCGGCCTGGGCCAGAAAACATTGGGCCCCAGTTTCCGCAACAGCTTGAGCTCACACTGGGCCTGGAGCCAGACCGACAATGCGCTGTAGGTTCCGGTTCGGGGCTTCGCCACCATTCGCTCGGCCAGTTCCCACTGAATCGTCACCACCATCAGCTCCCACGGGAGGTCGCTGGCGATGATGTTCGAGATAATCGGGGTACCGACGTTGTAAGGTAAGTTTGCAACCAGCTTCAGCCGCCGCTTGGGATCGACCGCCAGTTCCCGCCGAACGGCCTCCATTACGACCGGGGCGATCTGGTTTTTGCTTTTGAGTGCATCTGTGTGCAGGAGAGTCACATTGCTGCGTCCCTCGACCGCACGCGACGCCAGCTTGTAGAGGTTCGAGTCATATTCGACGGAGACGACCGCTGCTGCCGCAGAGAGATATGTCGTCAGTCCCCCGGTGCCGGCGCCCACTTCCAGAACCACGTCGTCCGGTCCGAGTCGCGCCTCCTGGACAATCATTTCCAGCAGGTTCAGATCGATCAGAAAATTCTGACCTAGATCCCCGCGCGGGTGTAAACCCAGTTCTTCGAACAGGGAAATTAAGTGGGATCGTGTTTGCCGCTGCGGTGAGTTCATGAAAATCCGGTAATTTCGTTGCAATGAAAGAGTATAGCCAAAAGTCCGAAAGAATTTCAGGGTGTCGCGACCCGGAATAATTCGTTCCCGAGACATTCCGGGTTCACCGGCTCTGTAATCCACTATTCCGCCAATTCCAGGTAAGGATCCAGCCCCATCGCCCGGCACATCGTTTCGCGGCTTTTTTCTTGTTTCAGTAACTGCTTACGGTACTTGCGTTCCTGATTTTCGATGCGTCGCTGGAGCTGGCGGAAGGGGCGAATCCAACTCGGAGCAAGCTCTCCACCACGCGAGACGGCGGCAGCCCGATTACGCAGCCTGGTGAGCTGTTCGGCGGTCAGATATCGGAACAGCTCGTCTTCCAGAGAAAGCCAGAACTGGTAGGAACCAGGATCCCCCTGACGGGCTGCTCGACCTACCAGTTGACGATCGATCCGCCGATTCGTGTGCATTTCTGTTGCAATGACGTGCAGACCACCACTTGCATTGACCGCAGGGTGCAAGTGAATGTCGGTCCCCCGTCCTGCCATGTTGGTGGCAATCGTAATTCGCCCCGGCTGACCTGCCTGCGCGATAATTTCCGCTTCGACATCGTCGAACAGGGCGTTCAGAATCTGGCAATCGATCTCTCGGCTGCGTAGCTCTCGCCCAAGAACTTCAGAGGCTTCGACGGAAGGGGTTCCGATTAAGACGGCCCGCCCCAGTCGGTATAGCCGTTCAATTTCCGGGATCAGCCCCTGACGTTTGGCCTCCTGAGTGAGAAAGATTCTTGGAGTTAACCCTTGCCGGATGCAGCGTCTGTGCGTGGGGATGACGGTCACTCCCAGGCCGTAGGTGTGCTGAAACTCGCGCGTGGCCTGGATGCCGGTCCCTGTCATCCCAGCCAGATTTTCGTACCGGCGGAAAAAAGTTTGAACGGTGATCCGAGCCGCTTCACCTGTCTCCGCTGTGATAGGAACCCGCTCTTTGGCCTCAATCGCCTGATGCAGCCCTGCCTGCCACTTGCGACCATCGAGTGTCCGACCGGTCCCTTCGTCGACGATCGCGATTTCCTTCTTCTTTGTAATGACGTAGTCCCGCCCTCGCTCGTACGCGTAATCGGCTCGCAGCGCCTGCTCAACACTCGTATAAAGTTTTTCGGTGTCGAATGAGCTGAGTCGCGTTGGCTTCAGTGCGAGAACAACCTTCCGCGTCCCCGCGTTGGTCAGTTCAATGGTTCGCTTACCCGGGTCAAACAGATAATCCTGGGAAAGCGTGAGCTGCGGAACCAGATCACGGGACCAGTGAAGCAGCTCTTCAATTTCCTGCGTGTTTTCACGTTCCAAACCAATGATCAGCGGAGTGACCGCATCATCGATTAAGACGCTGTCGGCTTCGTCAATCAACGCGAAATAATGCCCGCGCTGCACAGGCCCCGCTTCCGCCTGAGACTCTGCCTCAAACAGGTGAGGACGGTACGCCTCGTCCAGCCGCGAACCGACTTTCAATCGATCTCGAAGAAAGTCGAATCCAATCTCACGGCTGGTCGCATAGGTGATGTCTTTGGCGTAAGCACGCCGACGGGCGTCCGGCTGGCTGGACGAGACGACACTGCCCACAGTCAGCCCCAGCTTTTCGTAGACAGGTCCCATCAGATCACAGTCACGCTGGGCGAGATAGTCGTTGACAGTCACCACATGGCACCCGCGACCGGGCAGTGCCCGCAGATAGGTCGGCAGCGTCGCAGTGAGTGTCTTTCCCTCACCCGTCTGCATCTCGGCCAGTCCCCCTTCGAACAGCCCGATTCCACCGATGATCTGCACCAGATAGTGTTGCTTGTCCAGGACGCGCCGTGCGGCTTCTCTGACCAGGGCATAGGCCTGCGGCAAGAGCACCTTGAGCGGGACACCTGACTTCGATCGCCAACGCAACTCTTTGGAAAGAGACAGCAACGCATCGTCAGTGAGTCCGGAATAGCCTTCGGACAGTTCGACAACGTGCTGCGCCAGACCGCTCCAGCGGGCCACCCGGGCGGCCATGGGCCGTCCTCCCGACTTCGCCAGATACCAGAAATCCGTGATTGCGGACATAGCTGCCGAAGCCCCGAGCTCAATGAAGGTGCGAGATGCTGCTCGGTCGTGGATGATCAATGAAAAGAGAGAAAAGGGAACCCTCGCTCCAGTTCGAGCAGAGCGAGGGACGGACGGATTGACGTTATGCACTGGAATCAGTCTTCGGCAATCGAATCGGGCAGTCGCTGAATCTTGCCACTTCCATCGACGCAGGCCAGTGTGCTGGACGCCGAGGCCAGCAGGCGATCGCCGCAATGCAGCCGGTAGCTGTGTTCGATTTTGACAGCCGAAACATTTTCGACCTTCGTGGTCAGCGTCAGCACATCGTCGTAACGGGCTGGCGAGTGATAGCTGCACTGCAAACGGACGACGACCAGAAACAGTCCGGACTCTTCCATATCGCGGTAGCAGCCCCCCTGAGCCCTCAGCAGTTCGGTTCGCCCCTGCTCGAAGAAGTTAAAGAACTGCGAGTGGTGCAAAAACCCCATCGCGTCGGTTTCACAATAGCGAACCCGGATCTGGATTGCGTGTTCCTTCAGCATCGACTTGATCCACCTCTTATTACGCTCAGTATCCTGCAAACGACAGACAGTCAGTCGCCCATTTTAAGGGACGAGTTCGACAGTCTGCCACAAGCTGGGGTCCGATTCAAACGGGAATTCACTCCCCACCGCCAGGTTCTGATTCCCAAGTTCCGTGTCATGAATCGCGTAGTGAAATCCAATCCTGTCGTTGGCCCCGGGATCAAAACCCGAGAAAACTTCGGCAGGAAACCAGACATCCACCCAGTAGCCGGTCGACGAGACTTCTGACTGAATTCGCACAAGTGCAGCATCGGGCAGTGCTACGTCCTCTCGGGCACGTGCAACGGGTAACGCCTTGACGACCGGAAGGGTATGTTTGGGTCCACCGCCAAGGGGTAAGAGCACGAAGTGATGGCAAAAGCGGGTGGCGCGATGCACAGTCTGTGTATTGCGTGTATCGAACCACAGCCCGATTCCGTCCGGAAGTTGATTTTCACCCTGGACGAATTGAGGGCGTTCCGAACGGCCCTTCACTTCCACGCCCAGAGCCAGACCACCGTCATTCCAGGCGAGCTTAACCGTCGCGAAATCCCGACGCTGCTCAAGTTCACTCAACGACGGCAACAGACAGTCATCGGGAAGATCCAGCAGGTGACCGGACGAGCGTGGCAGATTCGCCAGCTTGCGGGCGGTGAACGACCAGCGAAACAGAAATCGGGGCGGGACGATCTGATTCAAAACGTCTCTTCCGGATGCGTGAAATTGACAGGACCTGCCGTACGTCGCCCACGGCCTTGTTCATAAATGCGGGGAATGATCATTCCGAAATTGCCAAAGCCGCAGGCGTCATTATTTGCCGCCTGCGGCCGAGGTTTCCGAATCGTACCTGCGATGTGGTCGTGGTGACCCCACCGGTGAATTAAGCGTCTGACAACGCCACCATCTCACCCGAGCGACTGACGGGGGGCCCGATAATGGCGGTGATTTCGGTCATGTCCAGGGATTCTCGTTCGACGAGCGCCTTCGTCAGGGAATCCAGCTTGTCACGATTTTCGGTCAGGATCTTGACCGCCCGCTCGTTGGCTTTCAGCAGGAACCGCTGAACTTCGGAATCAATGACACGTGCCGTCTCATCACTGTATTCACGATGTTCGCTTGCCATCTCTTTGCCCAGGAATGGATGCTCTTCACCATCCCGGAAGGCGACCGGCCCAATGACGTCACTCATCCCCCAGCGTGTCACCATTCGGCGGGCAATCTGGGTGGCTCGTTTCAGATCGTCTTCGGCCCCTGCGGAGTACTCGTTGAAGATGAGCTTCTCGGCAGCACGGCCCCCCAGCATGAACGCCAGTTGCGAGTGCAGCCGCTGTTCGCCCACGTTGTAACGATCTTCGTCTGGCATCAATTGCGTAACACCCAAGGCCCGACCACGTGGAATGACGGTGATCTTGTGAACGGGATCCACTTCGGGCAGCAGCCATGCGAGCAGTGCGTGACCGACTTCGTGGTAAGCCGTCATCTCGCGTTCTTTTGGTCCCAGAACTTCTTCTCGTTTTGGTCCCATGATAATCTTGTCGCGCGCCTGGTCGAAGTCTTCGGCAGTGACGGCATCTCGATTTGCCCGTGCGGCATTGAGCGCCGCTTCGTTCACGAGATTCTTCAGTTCGGCACCGGAAAACCCAATCGATCCAGCGGCAACGACGTCGAGTTTGACGTCATCACTCAGTGGAACTTTGCGGCTATGCACCTTGAGAATTGCCGCACGTCCCTGCTTGGTGGGACGGTCCACCGTCACGTGGCGATCGAAGCGTCCGGGGCGAAGGAGTGCGGGGTCGAGCACGTCGGGTCGGTTCGTGGCGGCGATCACAATCACCGCTTCCGTCTGCTGGAAGCCGTCCATTTCGCTGAGGATCTGATTCAGCGTCTGTTCACGCTCGTCGTGTCCGCCTCCCAGGCCTGCACCGCGGATGCGGCCGACGGCATCGATTTCGTCGACGAACAGAATGCACGGAGCACTCTCTTTCGCGGTGCGGAACATGTCACGTACGCGGCTCGCCCCCACACCGACGAACATCTGAATGAACTCAGATCCGTTGATGGCGAAGAACGGAACCCCCGCTTCCCCGGCGGTCGCTCGTGCCAGCAATGTTTTCCCCGTCCCGGGGGGGCCCATCAGCAGCACACCTTTGGGAATCTGTGCCCCCAGACGCTGGAACTTTCCAGGTGTCTTGAGGAACTCGACCACTTCCTGCAGGTCCTGCTTCGCATGTTCCATCGCAGCGACGTCGTCAAATGTCGTCTGCTGTTCGTTTGGTTTGAAGCGTTTGGCGGGACTGCGAATGAAACTACCGAGTGGCCCCGACCCAAAGGGGTCGCTGTTTTTGCGGATCATGGACCACAAAAACCAGAAGAGAAATGCAAATGGCAGAATCTGAATCAGCAGGAAAATAAAATCACGCGAACTGAACGAATCGCTGGCGGATTTGGCCTTAATTTTTACGCCATTCGCCATGAAGTGATTCTTCAGTTCATGGTCTTCAGCGACGGGCAGATTCAGCTCGAAGTCATCGGTCAGTTTGGGAATCTTGCTGTCGGGCGATTCGGGAACTTTCTTCCAGTGTCCACGGACACGGTCTCCCTGAAACTCGACCCAGTCAATGTTTTGCTTTTCGGCTTCCTTCCAGACGAACACGTAGTCGACGGATGAAGCAACGGGCTGTTTCAGACTGAAGAGGATGAATGCAATCAGCATCCCTGCGGCAAGCAGCATTCCCCACGAAGGGGAAAACATCGAGCCCCCGCCTTCACGACGTGGTTCACGCCGGGTTGAGGGGGAATCTGAACCATTATTCGATGTGTCATCGGTCATTAGTATGTCCGGGTGTAGGCGATGCGGCGATGATGAATCGTCAGATTGTAGCCAGTTTTCGGTCGTTGGCGATGGTGCGAGGGCTTATCGGATGACAGGTCGCTCGGACAAAGTCTCAACCAAGTTGGAAAACATCAATCTTTCCACCAGTATCTGACAATGCACCACAGAGCCTGGAAGCCGTCTTTCATGCCGATGTGTTTCCCTTCCTGGTACGTCCGTCCGTGATAGCTGATTGACATTTCGTACACGCGTAACCGGCGGCGTGCGATTTTTGCCGTGAGTTCGGGTTCGATCCCGAATCGGTTCTGCTTCAGCGTTGGCCAGATGTCGGCGAGCGCTTCCTTTGTGAAGACTTTGTAGCAGGTCTCCATGTCGGTCAGATTCAGATTCGTGAACGCGTTGGAGATCGTCGTCAGAACCCTGTTTCCGACCGAATGCCAGAAATAAAGGACGCGGTGTTCCTGGTCCCCCAGAAACCGGCTGCCGTAAACGACATCGGCCGCACCTTCGATGATGGGATGCAACAGGCGGGGATATTCGGCTGGATTGTATTCCAGGTCAGCGTCCTGAATCACAATTGCGTCCCCCGTCGCACGCGAGAATCCTGTACGGACAGCGGCCCCCTTACCTTTATTGACTTCATGGTAAGTGACGCTGATGGCGTTCATCGGGTCAGGGTTGTTCGCCGCTTCTTCCTCCAGCTGTTTCAGAATCTGCCGCGTATTGTCTTTGCTGCAGTCTTCGACCAGCACCAGTTCCTTCCGAATCGGCACCGCACGAACGCGGTCAATCAGCGTCCGCAGCGTTCGCTCTTCGTTGTAGATTGGGATCACAACCGAAAGCAGAAACGAATCGGGTATCGCGTAAAGACCCAACTGTCGACAAGCGGCGACTCCTAAGGTGCTCTTCAGGCCCTGATACCAGTGCTCAGAGTACGGAATTTTATTGACGTCAAATTCCTCGGGGATCATGCGGACTCCAAGACTCATGCGGTGAACAAACGTTTCCGCAAATCCACAACAGGGGAACATCGCGAAGACAGAGTCATTGTTGTACATTCTCAACGCGTTGCTGTCACCCGAGTTTGAGCACGTCACCTCGGGGGGCTGCCAAGTTTTCTGTCCGGAATAAACAAAGTCGCCTGAGGCCGTCAATCCACGAACGAACGTCGTCAGTCGGGTATCCCGTTCGTTCAGAGACCTCCCTGAGTTGAGAAGCTTATGACCATCCAGACACTTGTTCTCACCGATGCCGATGCCGGAGTCCATCTCGATCACGGTGAACTGCGCCCCAATAACACAATGGACCTGCGCGGTTCACCCCACTGGTCCATCCGCTGGCGGACGCTGCGGGGAGGTGTTTCCGATGGCGTCGATGTCGTGGAACTCGATAATGGCCATCTCTCGCTGTGCATTCTGCCGACGCGCGGTATGGGAATCTGGAAGGGCCGCTTCAACGACTTGCCCCTGGAATGGAAGTCTCCCGTCGAACGGCCGGTTCATCCCAAATTCGTCAACCAGCTCGACCGGGGTGGCATCGGCTGGCTGCATGGATTCAATGAACTGCTCTGCCGCTGTGGTCTCGCGTTTCTGGGCCCCCCGGGGGACGATCGGGGTGAGAAGCTGACACTGCATGGCCGGATTGCCAATCTGCCGGCACACCGTGTGGAAGTCCGTGTCGATACCACAGGTCCCGGCTCACTGGAGCTGCGCGGGGTTGTTGACGAGTCATCCATGTTCGGCGCACGCTGGCGGCTCACAACCACCTACCGGCTGGAAGCGGGATCGAACTATTGCTCGATCACCGACGATATCACGAACCTGGGGGGGCAACCGGCTGAACTTTCGCTGCTCTACCACATCAATATCGGACGGCCCTTCCTGGAACCCTATGCTTCCTACGCAGTCCCCAGTATCGAAGTTGCACCACGCGATGCCCGGGCAGCACAGGGGATCGAGAACTACCAGATCTACGGAGCTCCCGTCGCCGGATTTCAGGAACAGGTTTATTTTCACACTCCCATTGGGGGGGGGCGATGGCTGGACAACGGCCCTGCTGGCAAACGCGAGCGGTCATGCCGGTTTTGCGGTTCATTTCCAGACCCGGCAGCTTCCCACGTTCTCGGTGTGGAAAAACACAGTCGCCGAAGCCGACGGTTACGTGACGGGCCTCGAACCGGGAATCGTCTTCCCCAATTTCCGTGGTTTCGAACGCGAAAGAGGCCGATTGCCCATCGTGCAGCCGGGTCATACGTACCGGAGCGAACTCGCACTGGAAGTCGCGGATACCCTGGACTCCGTCCGGAAAATCACCGACCGGATTCACTTGCTTCAGGGGAAAACCGCCACGACCGTCCACCGACAGCCCATCGAACGGCTTTCAGCGGTACCGAAATAGAACGGAATTCCCGCCGGTCGAATTCCGGTTATTCGAGCAGCTTCAGGAGTTTTCAAGTTCGGAGCAGCCGCTACACGATGCATAATCGTCGTGTGAGTTCCTGCCGGAAAGGAATGCAGCCTCTGATGTCGTCGGCAGATTCCGGCCCCCCGAAGTGGGTCGGGAAACACGCTGCCGTGACAAACGGGGGTGCTATACGGACTTGCCTGCGCAGGTAATCCGATGCAGGATCACTCACGGGCGTTTTGAGAAAAAGACGCATGCTGTCCCACAGACCATTGTTCGACGAGTCATTGAGCTATGACGCCAGTCGCTGCTGGACTTCATCCGTCAGCCGAACCCGGAACCGAGACTGTCGCCGGAATGGTGGTCTCGCTGATTTTCTGGTTGTGCCTGCTTGTAGCGGCAATCCTTTTCGGACTGGTCTCTCTGGCTCCAAAGTATTCGGTTTATCTTCAGCTTCGCAGCAAGTTTGACGTCAACCAGCGCAAACTGGTCGCACTCGAAGCCCAGACGGAAGAACTCAGCCGTGTTGTCCACGCATTGGAGAATGACAAGGAATTCGTTGCCGAACTGACGCGGATGGAGTTCGATGCCGTCGGCCCCGGCGAAGAGGTGATTCCCGTTGACGATGAACTGCGGCTGAACGCGAACAAGATGCCGTCGACGGCCGACGATCCCGCCCCCATCCACGAATGGTACGAACCTTACGTCACCTATCTGGCCAGCAATGGAACGGTTCGAATGAGCCTGCTGGCGACGGCCGCAGTGCTTGTGATCATTTCTTTCACGCTGCTCCCCCCTGCCGGGCCAGCCACCGGAACGGAAAACAGCAGCCGGCAAGGATCTCTCTGGCATACCCTGCGGAGTCGTTACGTCCGGCAATCCTCACTCTGACCGTGACGCTATTCCCCCCGTTCTCAGCGTACGGTGGGGGTTACGAGTGTCCGCCGCACAACGCCCCAACTCCCAAGCGGGAATGTACCTCCCCCTCTACGGACTGCAGTGCGATCTCTGTTGTTTACCTCGGGCGAGTCCCGGCCCCAGTCCATTGCACCGCGAACCGCCGCGCCAACACAACGACATTGACATTTGTCGCATTCTCGCTATACTGAGCAGCAACCGTTGCAACAGCCGGGACGGGGGATCTCCTGTCAATTTGCCGCCATTCCACCCGGGTCGTACTGAGAGTTCAAAGTCGACCAAATCACTGCAATCTCTCAGCAGCGATTGAGCACCATTAAAAAACCGCCTTTACGCACCAGTAAGGCGCTGTGCGGAAGCTCTGTGCGCCTGGCGTCGCAGGATCACAAGGTTTCGATGCGTGTTGCGAGAGTACGAGCCGCGAATGCCTGGAAACTGCAAGCCATTTCAGCCCAACCAAGATGCCCAACCAAGATGCTCATCCAAGATGCTCATCCAAGATGCTCATCCAAGGTGCCCAACCAAGGTGCCCAACCAAGGTGCCCAACCAAGATGCCCAACCAAGATGCCCAACCAAGATGCTCCTTCCAGATGGAGGAATGCCAGCCAGGAGGGCATGCGATGCGTGAGAATACCGCACGGTGCGGCGCAGATTGCACGCTCGGGCAGGTGCTGACACCCCAAGTGGAATCACCACAAGCCGTTTCGCATCAATACCATATATCCTGAATTTGGAAAGTCGACTGAGCGGGGCGTTGCCGTCTGGTTCGGGATCAAGTTCTCTAGTCCGGTTTTGCAGATTCTGCAATGATGTTACTTTCAAAACTTCCAGGCGATGTTGCCTTACCGGCAAGGCGAAGTTCGTGAAGGCTCGAATGGCCGAACCTGAGCAAGAACCAGAGAAGGGCGACAGCATGGTGCTCGCGACTGATTCGAGGGGATGCCCCCGAACTTCGCGGGAGAGGCTGAAGTTCCGTCTTCCGGTACTGCTGGTGGTGCTGGTGATGGCGGTGACCGGGTGCCGGACCACGCGTCCAGTCACAGGACTGCCAGCCAAGTATTCCCTGGAAAACGAACACCTCGTCGTTCAAAGCGACATTAAGCTGTCGCGAAATCATGAGTTACTCAAAGACCTTGATCGACTTCGGGACGAAATCCTGACGCTGCTCGATCTGCCCGAACAGAAGCAACCCGTCGTCATCTACCTGTTCGGCGACGAGGCGCGCTATGCCAACTACCTCCACACGCACTATCCGCGACTCCCACCCCGTCGGGCTTATTTCGTCGGGACCTCCCGGGAACTGGCGGTCTATACCTACTGGGGTGAAAGAATCCAGGAGGATCTGCGGCATGAGTTCACTCATGGAGTGCTCCACGCCACTCTCAAAGACGTGCCGCTCTGGCTGGATGAAGGTTTGGCCGAATATTTCGAAGTCACCTCACAGCCAGCAGGGCTGAACCGCGAATACGCCATGAACATCGCCGCCGAAATCGCCAGCGGCTGGAAGCCTAATCTCGATCGGTTAGAAACCCTTGAAGGGGTCGAACAACTCGATCGGAACGACTACCAGGAATCGTGGGCCTGGGTACACTTTATGCTCCAGCACAGCGAGGATTCTCGTGAAGTTCTCGTCAATTACCTGAAAGAATTACGAACAACATCGCAGCCGGGGGCGCTCTCGGTCCGGCTGCGAAATGCGATTCCTGTCGCAGATCGTCGATTCCTGAGCCATGCCGCCAGCCTGACCGACGGTGTCGTTCGAGTCGGACGGGTTGAACCTCAATAAGTTGAGGCTCGAAGTCGGTCGACGACGTGGTTCTTCTGCCCCAGGCCGCGACTCAGCAGTGGTGCCCCACGACGAACCGGCAATAACCAGAAAAGTGAACGGGAGTTATCGGAGTCGTTCAAGCGTCTGGCGTTTGGGATCACAAAGGTAAATCGTTCGGTCTGGAAAATCAGCCTGGATCTGTCGGACGTCAGACGACTTGCTGCGAAAGCGGCCTCGCAGGATGGGATCAGTCAGCCCAGGCGAATTCACCACATAATCGACATGCTGATTATCAGGATCGGTTTCAATCAGCACGAGGGCGGGACGTTCCTGAACGCCTCTGTCCAGCCAGCGATTGAACTCAGCATACTGCCGGCGCGGAAAGCGAATGGAAGCGATACCCGCAGCAACACGAGGAGCCGAAGAAGCAGGCAATCCGATCCAGCCAAGGGGAACGTAGACTGCAAGAATGGACACGCACAGGAACGCCTTCCACCAACTGGGCAGAAGCCAGCGTCCCATGACTGACCACTGGCGACACAGGACGTCCGTGACGGCTCCCAAGATCAGACACCACCCGAGAACACTTTCAAAGACATAGTGCCATCCCATGATGCCGACATACCAGTAGGGTATGTGAATGGCGTGCAATGAGACGATCGAGAGCCCCACGGCAACCCAGCGACGATCCAGTCGATAGATGACGCCGCAGAAAATCAGGCTGCTGACGATCAGCGGAACAAGGTCGAACGCCCACACCCAACTGGTAACCAGTCGGTCGCGAACATTCTGTGCGGCCAGTTGCGGCGTGAGATTTTCCGCCCAGCGGTCATAGGCCTCAACCACTTTTGTCGCAGGGATCTGCCCGCCCCGTTCCACATTGTTGAACCCATAGATATGACGAGGAGTATAGATTTCGGTGTAGAGTTGATACGGCGAGGTCGTCCAGGATCCGGTGGCTCCCTTGTGATAGACGGCCATCACGCACCAGCCCATCATCAGCGGTAATCCGATCGCCAGCAATGCTCGAATTCGTCGTGAATGGGGCGAACCAGCGTTGCGGGACGAAGAAGACAGCAACCAGTACAGAAACGCAACCCCGAATGGGAGACCAAACCCCGCCGCAGTCGCAGGTCTGCAAATCATGGCAAAGCTGAGCCCACAACCGGACAAAAAAAGATCAATCGGCAATTGTGTTCGCTGCCAGCGAACAAAAGCCCAAAGGAAAAAACTCAGCGCAAGGAGTGTCGGTTGATGTGCCAGGAGCAGGTTCGAAAAAAGGGCAACACCGGGGGACAAGGCACAGGCCAGACCACTGACCAGACCGACCGGAATTCGTCCCAATTCGTAACCCGTCCAGAAGACAAACACAGACGCAAGGGAACTTGCCAGCCAGTACCCCAGGTAAGGATGATTCAGGACAAGCCAGGGAGCCAGCCAGATTCCCGTTCCCGGATAGTACCGGCTCGCCATCTGTCCTTCGTTCAGAACATGCATCTGATCGAACAACTCGGGATGAGTGGCGTGGCTGGGGACCGAGAGGCGTCCCAGTAACAGTGTTTTCGCCTGAAAGACATAACTGTATTCATCATGGTAAGCGGGAGGTAAATCGACGATCTCGCGCCCAACCAGAAAACAAGTCAGAAACGAGGTGACACCGACAGCGATGGCATACAACCAGGCCTGCAAGAGACCACGCCTCTGACCTGCGTCGACTTCCGCGTGCTCAGAGCGGGCAGGACCCCGGCGTCGTTCGATCATCCACAAGACGGGTGCGGAAGCGAAAAACAGAAACTGAAGGGTCGCGACGGCAGGGTTCCACTCCGCAACGAAGTTCAACATCCCCGCCACACAGACCAGCAAGCCAATGGCCCAGGCGAATAACTGAAGCAGGAAAGGGACTGGAATCGGCGAGAGTCGGGTGTTTGGTACCGGTATCATCACAACCAACGAGTTTGCAGTTCATGGGTCTTATGCAGGATTTCCAAGTTTGGCTGTCACGTGCAGGACATGCAAGCCGTTCGAATCCCCCTCGGCGCCCGGTCACCTTTGGTATCGGACAATGGACGTCCTTCACGGTTCCGAGGATTAGTTCGCAACATCCCTGACGAAAGATGTGCTTTCCTGCTCTTTTTCCGATTCGCCCGGCGTAATCTGCCGATGATCGATGAGAGAGTTTTTCAATGAAGGAGAGCCAATTGACGAAGCGTGTCCATCGAGGTATCGACTGAGTTGAACGTCTGTTACGCCTTGCGGGAATGAGCCGGTCCTATCAGCTTCGAAACCCGTTTGACCGCACGACGCGGTTCAGCCGGGCCCTGACGCTGGAATACTCGCTGAACACGAATTTGATTGACGGTTACGCCTGTTTTATCGCTTGGGAGAGCCATGTCTTCATCAGCCGCTGGCAAACGAAGTTGGAAATGCCCGGAATGCGGCACGGAAGAACTTCTGTCGGTGACGCAACTCGATCCGATTGCCTGCGACGTCTGTCTCGAGAGAATGCGAGGCGGAAACTCGTCGGGATCAGGAACCCAAACGAGTGGTCCGCTGGGAATCTGGCAGTCACTTCCCGAAATCACAAAACTGGTCATTGTCGCCATCGCCTTTATCACTGGCTTTCTGTTGGGCCTGACTCTTGGCTTCCTGGCCGGGAAGTCGGTCAGTCCTCCCCCTGTTGTCAGCAGCGACAAAGGGACGGCGAGCCCCGCACTCCCCGTTCCCACTGCAAAAGAAGAAGAACGCCCGGATCCTCCCGGACCGGGATACAAGTGGGTGCGCGGACGCCAACGCAAGGATGGAACCCGTGGGCCAGGATACTGGGCCAAGGATCCCCACTACAAAGGGGAGAAAAGTTCGTCGACCAAAAAATAACACCGAGATGCCCTGACCCGAACGTGATGCCCGCTTGCCTGATCACTCGACCTTGCGCTCCTGCGGTGCTCAAGTTTCCTGCTCAGAAAGCGGAAAGAAAGCTTTGCAATTGCCCATTTCACGGGCTACGCTCCATCGGTTTTGGTCAATATGCCGTGCCCCATCAGCGGGCGGATCGCTTTTCGCATCCTTGTAGAGACGAGAATCGACGTGATTTCGTGTATCGTAGGTTGGTTTTGTTACAAGCATCTTAACAGTTGGGGACGGAAGCTGCTGCGGTTCGTCAACCCTGGCAATAACGGGGTGTAAGGACGTCGCATTGCTGTCGGGCCGACTTCCCCTGGGCCATTCGAGTGAGGCAAAGGCTTCATTGTTTAATGACAGCCGAACGAAGATGCCGGTTTGTCCCGCAACGCTCCCTTTCGTGTAAATGAGAACAGCCTCTGAGGCTTGGTCAAACGGCTTCAGGCTCATCTATGACTGACGTGTTGACGGCAGGCCTGTGAATGGCGCCAGCATCGACCATGTGTCGATTTTACAGTTGCAATTGCCGCTCAACGCGATAGGATTTCCGGCCAGACATGGGTGTCTGTAAACACGTGTTTACAGAAGAATAGGGAAGACGGTGAGAATCCGTCGCGGTCCCGCCGCTGTATCCGGGGACGAACTCCGCAACCGCCACTGAGCCACTCGCTTGGGAAGGCGCGGTCAGTAGTAAGATCCGGTAGCCAGAAGACCTGCCCAGATGTCCGTTCGAATACCAACGAGTTCGCGGCGAACGAAAACGTTGACTCCTGGCCCCACATCCTAGGGGCATTCTACGCAATTTCCCCGCTCCGTTCCGGGTCAGAGGGTGCGCGTTGAGACAGCAGTCGTCACGCTTGCCGTGGATCTCTTGGCGATTACTTCTCGACAACGGAGAATTGTCATGACAGACCGCACGCACACAGTGCGCACGACGCCGGGTTCCTCACTCCCGGGAACCACTCACCTTACCCGCCTGACAGCCCGCAACCGAATTCGACCCGCATTCACGCTGATTGAACTGCTCGTTGTCATCGCCATCATTGCAGTGCTGATTGCGCTTCTGCTTCCAGCCGTTCAACAGGCGCGAGAAGCGGCCCGACGGACCCAATGCAAGAACAACCTCAAGCAACTCGCGTTAGCATTACATAATTATACGGAAACCTATGCAGGCGTCCTTCCGTGCTATCGCATTGATGACGCGAGATTCATTGCGAACGCAGCGGCTTACCCCAGCCTTGGCCAAGCCCGCTTCTGGTTCGGCAATGTCAACTACGACGAGCCAGACCCGCGTAAGCAACTCGACTTCACCAAAGGACCGCTCGCACCTTACACAGAAACCAGTTACGCCACATTCCAGTGCCCCGACTTTGGAGATACGCAGGTCGATTCAACACGGTTCGGCCGGATCTCGTCCGGATATGGATACAACGGTCGATACCTTGGCTACGGCACCAAGTATGATTTCTCGAACTACCCGAATTACACAGTTGGTGCGGACTTCCGGCAGTTGCGCGACGTCCAGCAGATGACTCAGACCGCTGTCTTCGCTGACACTGCTCAAATCGATTACGCCCTGAATCTTCAGGAAATCTGGCTACTGGAACCTCCCAGCCAGAACTTTCCGACGACGCACTTCCGTCATTCCGACTCGGCCAATGTGGCATTTCTCGATGGGCACGTTGAATCGCGGAGCCGTCATTTTCTGGTTCAGGTTCCTGGCACGAATTTCATGTCCGCAGCTCAAGCCAATAAGATGGACGCCAAGCGTATTGGATACATCAGCGACGGAAACCTGTCGGACCCGCTCAAGCGTGATGAGCTTTATGATCGCGAATAAGCGCGAAATGAAGACTTGTTACATAAAGCGATCACCGGCGTTCCGATCAGGAGGATTATCTTGCCAGACAAGCGGGTTTATATAGGCACAGCTCTGGTGCTGCTCGCTGGCGGAGCCATTTACTTTGCCCGGCTTTTTTCCAGTTCGTCCATCATCCCCGATGATCAACTGCAAGAATTTGTCTATGTCGATACAAAAACAGGTGAGGCATTCCTGCTGCGAGCCAGAGCTTCACCGGAGTACAATCCAGAAACTGGAGAGCCGACGCTGATCCCCGGGCTGTACTGTGACCAATGCCGTGCGTGGCGAGCTGTCGGGCCATTGGAAATGTTACAGACCAGTCAATCACGCCCGAGATGTCCGCTCCACAAGTGCCCGTTAACTCAGGATGGACCGCTGCCTGATCCGCTCGAATGATTTTCGGGCATTCACACAAAACTTCGCTCGCGAAAGTTTGCTGTCCTGCTTACACTCTATTCGCGGAAATGGAATGACCTCATCTCTTCCGCGGCGATGAACATCAATTCAAGGGTACGAGATGCAACCACGAATGAAATTTCTATTGGGACTTGTCGCGTTTACGATCGTTCTGCGAGTGGTGCCGTACGTCCTGACTTCGTACGACATCAAGACGGATTCCAATGCTTTTTTCTATCCGTGGAATTTTTCGCCCTTGATGGCCGTATGCCTCTATTCGGGGGCGTATATGAATGACCGCCGCTCCCGCTTCGGCCTGCCCCTGCTCGCACTCCTCGGAAGTGATCTGGCCATCTGGGCTGCCACAGGTCAATTTTCATGGGCGTTCCCCAGCGATCGCTGGTGTGCTTACCTGTGCAATGTCATTGCTGTCGTAATGGGCGCGGGCCTCAATCGCCAGACCGGCCTTTCTCGCGTTGCCTCGGCTGTCCGCCAGGGTGTCTTCGCCGAGGTCCTGTTCTATGTCGTAACGAACTTTGCTTACTTCTACACACAGACCACACCTCCGCACACGGCAGCCGGATTAATGGCCTGTTACGTAGCCGCTCTCCCTTATGTGAAATACTCGCTGTTGAGTACCCTCTTCTATTCAGCCGTTCTGTTCAGCCCACTGGCAGACCGAACGATGCTGGGTAGCGAGCCATCGAGGGACACTCTCGAACCGCTTCAGCCGGTGCAGTCGATCTAGTTTCATCGGCCGAACGTCAATTCCTCTTGGGTCCAGCGTCGGGATTTCGATCGCTGGACCCTGGCTTTTCATCGAACAGTTTCGTCTCTATGCCAGACTCCATCCAGTTTACAGTCACCGAAGATCTCGTTGGCAAAACGGTGCTTGCCGTTTTGCGGGCTGCTGTTCCGGGGGAGTCGTGGTCGAGGCTGCGGCAGCAACTGGCAAAATCACACGTGTCCGTCAACGGGGTTCTTTGTCTTGAAGAGGCTCGTCGACTCAAATTACACGATGTCGTCGCGCTGAGTTCTCGTCCCGTGGCGACTCCCAGACCGAGTGACGTAGAGATCCTCTTCCTGGACCCGCACGTTGTCGTCGTTGCCAAGCCTTCGGGAATGATGACGCATCGTCGTGAAGAAGAAGAACGCTGGTCCGCAGACAAGAAATCGTTACAACCCTCTCTGGAAGAAGCCGTAGCGGCCTTGCTTGGTCGGCGAATGCAGCAAGGCAGTCCCCCTGGTCGGTCACGACATCTCCGCATGCCGGCCCTTCGCGTCGTCCACCGGCTAGACCGGGATACCAGTGGCCTGCTGGTGATTGCTCGTTCAGCGGAAGCAGAGGACGGGCTGATTAATCAGTTTCGACGCCACACCGCCCATCGCATTTACTGGGCTATCGTACACGGTCACCCAATCGAGGAAACGATTGAATCGAATCTGGTTCGGGATCGGGGTGACGGGCGCCGGGGAAGCGTAAACAACCCCAAAATCGGCAAACGCGCAGTCACTCATGTTCGCCCTCTCGAAGACCTGGGGGCCTATTCACTGGTGGAATGTCAGCTTGAAACCGGGCGAACAAACCAGATCCGAATTCACCTTTCAGAGCGAGGGCATCTGGTCTGTGGTGATGTCAAATACCGGCAGCCCTTTGCGGCCCCAATGATTGAGGACCGGAGCGGTGCACCCCGACTTGCTCTGCACGCAGCGGAACTCGGCTTTGTGCATCCCATCACGGGAGAAGAACTTTACTTCCGTCGACCGTTTCCTGATGACCTGACGGGGTTTTATGATCGCCTGAGGGCTGATTCTCAAAGGGGACGGCGGTTTGAGTGAAGTTCGATTGTAAGCCGACTTCCGTGGATGAAGTTTCGAATGTACCGAAGTCATAAAAACCGTAACATGGGGCGTATGACGAAAGCCACCTGCGTCGAAGAGTATTCAATTCAGACGACAAAACAGGTGTCGATGATCATCAACAGCATGGGATGTTTGGAAGGGGAAGGAATCCATGACGGATACGGCTCTGCTCGAGATCACTGGACTCAAGACCTACTTTCATTCAGACAGCGGTACCGTCAAAGCCGTCGATGACCTGTCGATACAAATTCGCCCCGGGCACACACTGGGTCTGGTCGGTGAGTCAGGTTCCGGCAAATCGGTAACGTCGCTCTCAATCATGCGACTGCTACCCGATGTCGGTGCGAAGATCGAAGGGGGAAAGATTGTTTTCCTCGGTAAGGATCTCGTCAAATTGCCACGCGCACAGATGCGGCACATGCGTGGTAATGAACTGAGCATGATCTTTCAGGAACCCGGGACCTCGCTAAACCCCGTCTATCGCGTCGGTGCTCAAGTCGCCGAAGCGATCCTCCTCCATGAACAAGTAACCCGTCGCGAGGCCATGGAGAGAACCCGCCGCCTGTTTTCAGAGGTTGGGATTCCCAATCCCGAACAATCGATCGAAAAATTCCCGCACGAGATGTCTGGCGGCCAGAAGCAGCGTGTCATGATCGCCATGGCACTCGCCTGCAATCCAAAGCTGCTGATTGCAGACGAGCCCACCACAGCACTTGACGTCACGATCCAGGCTCAAATTCTCGATCTGATTCGCAAGTTACGGGACGAACGGGGAATGGCAATCCTGTTCATCACTCACGACTTGGGAGTCATCTCAGAAATCGCCGATGAAGTGGCCGTGATGTACCGCGGTAAACTTGTCGAATACGACAAAGTGGAGAACATTTTCGCCAACCCGCGTCACCCCTACACAAAGGGACTGCTCGCCTGCCGACCAAGACTGGACACGACGAGACGACGACTTCCGGTCGTGTCCGATTACATGGACACAGTGAGAAACGCTGACGGACAACTTGTCATCACGGAAAAACCACTGAGTCCCGCGCGACTGGTTGAAATTGAAGGGCGTGGGCGAGGGCGCCTCATTCACCCACACAGTGAATTGGCCAAGCTGCGACCATCGGACTCAGCAGACACTGCTGTTAAAATTTCAGGCAGCCAATCCGACGCGGTGACCCACGTTCCGGAAAGTGAATCGCCGCTATTAGCGGTCGAAAATCTGCAAGTCTACTATCCGATCAAAAAGGGCCTGCTCCGCCGTACTGTCGCTTATAACAAAGCCGTCGATGGTGTCAGTTTCAAGGTCTACAAGGGCCAGACCCTTGGCCTGGTGGGGGAATCCGGTTGTGGCAAGACGACCACCGGCCGTGCCATCATGCGACTGTTGACCATCAGCGGAGGGACAGTCGCGTTCAACGGAATGGACTGGACGAGCCTGAGAGGTGAAGAACTTCGTCGGCAGCGACGACGAATGCAGATTATCTTCCAGGACCCGTATAGCTCACTCAATCCGCGTTTGACCGTTGAAGCGATGATCACTGAAGCGATGAGCGTTCATCGGATCGGAAGCGGCCTTCAAGACCGTCGAGATCGGGCAGCACATTTGCTCGAAGAGGTCGGCCTTCTGCCCGAGCACTTGCACCGCTATCCCCATGAATTTTCCGGTGGTCAGCGGCAGCGACTCTGTATCGCCCGATCGCTCGCCGTGGAACCGGACTTCCTGATCTGCGACGAATCCGTGTCCGCGCTGGATGTATCGGTTCAGGCCCAGGTACTCAACCTGCTCAAGGATCTGCAGGAACGACGTGGACTGACCTACGTCTTCATCAGCCATGACCTGAGCGTAGTGAAATTCATGTCCGACATGATGGCGGTTATGAACGCAGGAAAAATCGTTGAGTACGGCCCCTCGGACGATATCTATGCTAACCCGCAGAATGAGTACACTCGCAAACTCATTGCGGCGATTCCGGGCGTCAAAGGAGTGCGTCGCGGCGGACGAACGACCGAATCGGCCTGAGCGAGGCAGCGCGACCAACAGGTCGTTTCATCGTCAGGCTCTGCGGATGACGAGGTGGTCATCGCGATGAAGCCGTTTGCTGATATACGGAACAAGGGGAATCGCAGAAAGCCCCTTCAATGATCGATCCGAGCGGTTCATCAGATCGTACGGACCGAGTCCTGCTCAAGACAATCCCGCAGAAAGGGACCGGCCGTGGGGTCCGAGCCAATTCTCCGAACGTGCAGCGTGAGAAAGGGGGCTTCTGAAACAAAAGCCCCCATCTCATTGCTCAAAACAAAGCTCGAGTGAACTTCGTATTAAATACGGTTCGTATCAATTACGGAAGGAGCGAGGCCAGGTCAGCATGCGGCCGCGCGATCACATCAGCCAGGATCAGCTTGCCACCCAATCGCTCAACCGTCTGACGCCCGACTTCAATCGCGGTCTGGACGGCTGCAACATCACCCCGGATCATGATCGTCACGTAAGCGGCACCGATCTTTTCCTTACCAGCCAGCGTCACGTTCGAGGCCTTCAACATGTCATCGGTGGCGTGCAGAGCAGCGACGAGACCTTGTGTTTCCAACAGTCCAAGTGCATTCGTAGTCGACATGGAATTCTCTCTGGGTTTGCGAATATCGTATCCACCGAGCAAAGGGCTAAACGCGGGCTTCGCGTCGGCCAAATTGTAAGTCAGCTCCAAGGGGGCAGGCAGGACAGAAAAGAAGGCAGAACTTCCCATCCGCTTTGCCAGTTCCACACCTCGGTCTGCAGCGGCTTGAACGTCGGCGATCGGTCCCACCAACTTGATGCACTGAGCCGCACCGTCGGTGCTTTCAATGCCAAGGATGCGGACGTTGGCCGCCTTCGAGCACGCATCCGCCACAATGAATGATGGCGCAAGATTGTTAATTTCGAGCAGGGCGAGGCTTAACGAAACACTCATCGATCAACCTTATGCGAAAGCCTTCGTCTGTTCTCTTCAGCGACCCAGGACTCCTGTTCTACGGGAACGGATCGTCCAAGTCTTTGCCGGGTGCGTTCAATCTAGAGTCGGCCTGAAATCACACTCAGACCCCAACAGACTGCACATTCTGGCAAATTAGGGAAAAAACAGCAACTTTACGGACCGATTTCCACTCTTTCGGCACAGAACCGGAGGCGCACGAGCATTCCCCCAGCTCTTTAAGCCATTTCCGCGTTACTCCCATCGACAAACAGGCCGCAGTAACTGGAGATTTTTGATTAACAGTCAGTGCTCGTCCGGGTTCTCGTCCCGCTAATCGGCATCCGGGTATCACGCTCTTGCGTGACTTTGCCAGTCGTGCGGATTGTCGGCGAGCACCTGCTGACAGGAGTAATCGTTACGTCCC
>NZ_DASWWZ010000429.1:0-3693 GCF_036405755.1 Schlesneria sp. | reverse complement strand
GCCTCGTCTTCCTGACCAAAAGGCACGCCGATTTACAACCATCTTAGAAACCGCCGGATACGATGAGTACGTCCGGTGGTGTGGGAGGACGGAGGGGGTAACCCCTCCTCCTACCCGATTTTCAGCAACCCGTGAATGTAGACGTCGCCATCCAGCAGCTCAACCGATGGGCTCTCCAGCGAAGCCAACTCGGGAACGAAATCGATGCCGCGGCCCCCGATCGGAGTGAGTGCCTGAGTGCCTCCCACGAGCTTGGGGGAAATGAACGCATGAAGCTCGTCGATTAATTGATGTTCGAAAAACGCTCCATGGATTCCGCTTCCTCCTTCGATCAGCACGTTCGTCATGCGCCGTCGGCCCAACTCAGCCGCAACCGCTGTGACATCGCAGTGCTGTCGCGAGTCCTCGCTAACGACGACGACTTCCACGCCCGCCTCACTTAATTGCTCGCAACGCTCAGGGGCGGCCTTTCGGGTGGCAAAAAGGAGGACGGGAACTTCGCTTGCGGTGCTCACCAGTTGAGACGTCAGGGGCAACCGCGCGGCTGAATCGATCACGATTCGAACAGCCTGACGGGGGCCGGCTGGACGCGCAGTCAAGCTGGGATCATCGGCCAGGGCCGTCCCGGCGCCGACCAGAATTCCATCCATACGTCCGCGCAACTCATGGACGACGTTCCGTGAACGTTCATTGGAAATCCATTTTGAATGGCCCGTCCGGGTGGCAATCTTGCCATCGAGTGTCATGGCCCATTTGGCGAGAAACCAGGGGCGTTGCTGTGTCATCAACATCATGAAGGGAGCGACGAGACGGCGGGCTTCGTGTTCAAGAATCCCTGTCTCGACTTGTACCCCGGCGTTCAGCAATTCCTGAATGCCCCCCCCATCGACGCGGGGGTTTGGATCTCGCATGGCGGTGACGACTCGTCTGATTCCCGCCGCAATGACGGCTTGTGAACAGGGAGGGGTCTTCCCGAAGTGACAACAGGGTTCGAGTGTGACGTAAAGAGTCGCGCCTGATGCTGCTGTGCCCAGTCCTTCGAGTGCACGTACTTCCGCGTGCGGACCGCCGTAGTATTCGTGCCAGCCTTCGCCCAGGATTGTGCCCTTGGGGTCAACGACGACGGCCCCGACGAGTGGATTTGGTTCGACACGACCAAGACCGCGACCTGCCAGTTCCAGGGCGCGTCGCATCATTTGTTCGTCGAAGGGGCGATCGCTCGACATCGACTGCTGCTTTGCCAATCTTCAATTCAATGTTTTCGGGCAGAGAGGGATCCCGGCCGATTCAAAGGGCTTTGAGAAAGAAGAGAGCAGCGGTCTGGCCGCTGCTCTCTTCTTTTGTCGCGATTACTGACCAGGCAGCCAGAGCTTTCCACCGGCCTGAGAAGTCTCGTTCTGGTCGGATGTCCAAATACCCGCAGAACCGGCTGCCCCGCTTCCGCTGAGGATTTCGATCGAACTCCACGGGGACGGAATATCGAACGCTTCGAGTGTCTGTTCGATGTGGGGGCGGATCTGCGGCACCTTCGGGCCGTAGTAGGTCACGAAGCGATGCAGCAGTTGCTGCAACTTCGGATCAGTCGGGTCTTCCAGACGAGAAGCCAGTTCCGCGAGGTCCCAGGTCCATGCCTGCTGGAAGGCCGTTTTGCCATCCTCAACGCGAAGCTTGCGACCTTGATCAATCCACTCGAAGGCTTCGTCACGCTGTCCGAAGATCGAGCTGAGTTCTGCCAGCGTGCGCATGATTCGAGGCATGTCGAGGTGGTCAGTCAGATTCGGCCGGGCAACCGCAGCTTTGAGGACCTGATAAAGCGTCTCATCGTGCCGGATCAGCATCGATCGGTTGACGACCGTCAGCAATTGCTGATCGCTGAGCTTGTCGATCGGAAGCCGGTGCATCTGCATGACGGACAGGCTGCCGACATTCGTCTCAGGGGTGACTTCAATGGCGGGAAGGGGCTCGATGTTCAGTCGCTTGATTGCTGCAGAGAGAAGTCCACCACGCCCGCGGACCTGACCTGCGGCGTCCAGAGCGTATACGGCTCCCAGCAGCGCGACTTTGTAAGCAGGATCCTTCGCGGCTTGTTCGGGGGTATGGCCTTCCAGGGCACGCAGTGGCAATTGAGGCCACTTTTCGGTGATGACCGTATCCCAGAACCGATTGAAGAGCTTCTGCCGCTGCACGAGGGGCGTCTTCTTGGGGAGATACCAGTTATTGTCGAGGAAGTGGAACTCTTTGGGCGTTCTTCCGACAACTTCGGGTTCGCCCGACGTCGTTGACCACGTTAGCAGATCACCCGCAGCAGCTGAGATGATCGACTTGGCGCGATCGATTGTGGAACCGCGAATTCCCGCGATCACAATCGTGGCAGGGCTATTTCGCTTTTCATCAAGGTCATCGACCACGACTTTGGCGAGGATATGCGGGATTTGTTCCAGTGATATGTTGGAAAAGTCGTCAGGGACTTGATCCGTATCCAGAACCACATAGGCGGCAGCGGGTGTTCTTCCTTCCGGATTTGTCGGAGGTTTCACTCGTTCGATACTGGGGTGCTTGTCCAGTTCGGTGAGCAAACGGGAGACGGAACCGACTTCTCCCTGATAGACGCATTCTTCAATCACATCTTGAGTCGTCAGCTCGTCCTGCAGTTGTGCAAGCGTTTCGCATTCGACGGCCACCGCCAGGTCTTCGTATTGTCGCGCTGCGCGATGCAGGGCCTCGGCCGCGACTTTTTCGTCACCGTCCCAGGCTCGGCAGAGACCGGCGGAGTGCCAGAATTCGGGGCGGGATGAATTGTCATTCGCCAGCGTCGTGAATACGTCGGCCGCGGTGCTCCAGCAACCGACCGCAGCGTACTTCTGTGCCTTTCGCACTTCCTTCTGGACTTCGAGGTCAAGTCCCGGAATGTTGGGCAGTAAATGTGAGCCTCGCATGGGATAGCTGAGGCCGTTTTCGCCGTCCAGTTCCAGCAATTGAACGAACAGTTCCTGCCGACGTTCTTCCGGGGTCAAACGCAGAGCCAGAGCCAGATGTTCGCGAGCGGCCATCATCTGGCCACGTTGCGCGTAATCGATGGCCATCGCGTTGGCCAGGTCGCTCACGAGTCCCGGGAATTTCTTGGCACTTTTCTGGAAAGCACGGTGCACAGCTCGCTTTCCGGCGCTCAAGCCTTCGATGCGAACCATTGCCGCAGCGAACAGAGCGATCGCCAGTTCGTTGTCTGGTTGAGCGTTCAGAAGCTGCTTCAGCACGTCACGTGCGCCAGCGGGATCGTTGAGGTCCAGAAGGACCATGGCCCGTGTCGTTCCGACCCACGGGTTGTTGGGCACCTTCTTTTCGAGTGCTTCCAGTTGTTGAAGTCCGACTCGAGGCTGGTTCCCTTCAATCAACCGGCCAATGCGATCCATTTCTTCGGAGATGGCGTGACAGCAAAACTTAAATTTCTTCCCGCTTCCGCATGGACACGGTGCATAAATATCGACGGACATGATCAATGTCCCTTCCACAAATGAGCGATGGTATTTCCAAAAGTCGACGCCTGTCGGGGCGTAGAATCTTCCGAAACCGCGGGCGCGGTTAAATCGGCTGCAAAGCGAGCCGAATGGGTTACGAAATCAGGTCGACGTGCGCAAGAATCCGACACATCGAAGAAGGCGAGTCTACCAAATTTGTCCTGCTTTGACAGGGGAC
>NZ_DASWWZ010000428.1:0-6799 GCF_036405755.1 Schlesneria sp. | reverse complement strand
TATCCCAAGGTACAATCGACTGCAAAATCACCTGGCCGAGGAGCGAGGAGTTCCAGGATCTCTTTGACCATGATCGGCCGATGAGTTCCGGCAGGAGTACGTCCGCTGGCGGCCACGTGAGCCACTTCCTCCGGATACCGCTCAGGCTGAAGTTCCTTGTAACGCTCGTGAAACTTGCGCGGATTCTTTCCTGAATAGCGAGTTCGTCGGGGCGGTCGTTCGGATCCATCGTCGGTCATGATCATTTCCCGGCGCGACCACCACCGAGATAGAGGAACCTCGCGTCGTCACCCTGTTGTCGGATCCAAACTGACTCGGGTCTGGCAACAGTAAGCCACACGGGGCTCACTGTTGCCATCCGAGAATCATTGATACGCATCGATCAGTAGCGGTTGGCTTTGTCAGAGATGTCCTTGCGGCACCATGCGCCGTCCCACCGAATGCACTTCACGGCCTGATATGCTCGCAGCTTGGCTTCGGCGATCGATTCGCCGATCGCCGTCACGCCCAGCACTCGCCCACCGTCGTTGACGATCTGTCCACCTACCTGCTTGGTCCCGGCATGAAAGACTTTCGTCTCTGGAACCTGGGCCGCCTCTTCGAGGCCCCGTATGGGATGACCTTTCTCGAAGTCCCCGGGGTATCCTCCCGATGCCATGACGACACAGACAGAGGGGCGCGGATCCCACTCCAGCGGTTCGATCTGGTCGAGCTTTCCTTCGGCAGCGGCGTACATGACCTTAGCCAGGTCCGACTTCAAGCGGAACAGCACCGCCTGCGTCTCAGGATCGCCCAGCCGAACATTGAATTCGAGGACCTTGGGACCCTGGTTCGTCAGCATGAGGCCCGCATACAGGCAGCCTCGGAAGGGGCGCCCTTCCTTGTTCATCTCATGAACCATCGGGATCAGGATTTTTTCGACGACGGTGTCGACGATATCCATCGTGATGACGGGAGTCGGACTATATGCCCCCATTCCACCCGTGTTCGGTCCCACGTCCCCGTCGTGTGCCGCTTTATGATCCTGTGCAGCCTCCAGAGGAACGATCGTGTTACCGTCGACGAACGCCAGCAGACTGGCTTCTTCTCCTTCGAGTCGATCTTCGACGACGATCCGCTGACTCGCATCGCCAAACTCACGCTGGATCAGCATTCGTTTGATGGCCGCACGAGCTTCATCATTATTTGAGCAGACGGTGACTCCTTTGCCCGCGGCAAGGCCGTCGGCCTTAATCACGAACTTGTCACCCTCTTCACGTTCTTCGATGTAGCTGATCGCTTCGGCCGCATTCGTGAAGACACGGAAATCCGCCGTAGGCACGTTTGCCTTCCGCATGATCTCTTTCGCGAACTTCTTCGATCCTTCAAGCTCAGCCGCTTTGCGAGAGGGACCAAAGATTCGCAGTCCGGCCTTCTGAAAATCGTCGACAATTCCGGCGACGAGCGGACCTTCGGGCCCCACGACCGTCAAATCGATTTTCTCTTTTTGAGCAAATTTGATGAGACCGGGAATGTCAGTGGCAGGAATGTTTACGTTAGTGCAGTCCAGTCCGATTCCAGCATTCCCCGGGGCGCAGAACAACTGCGTTACCGAAGGCGACTGCTTCAGCTTCCAGACCAGGGCGTGCTCACGCCCACCACCACCGACAACAAGAACTTTCATAGCTCGACGACATCCTGCGAGATTCAAACGCTGGAGACCCTTACAGCATCGACGCAGCCCCGTCACAACTCGGAAACGGCCTCAAGCCTTCCGTGTGACCAGGCTACTCGACAAATTTTTCCAGCCGAGCCCGTCATCATAGAGACTTCGGGAAGGGCTGCCCACCACGCGAGTCACCCTCGGGTACCGACTTTTTCACGAAAAGCATGACCTTTGACACTCAGGTCGACTGTTCCAGATGCGTTATCGCTGCGAATGAATGTGTCAGAAGCCTGATGCGACAGTGTCAGAAAGCTGATGCCTCGTTCCGATGTCCGAGCACGAGAGCATCACTTTTCCTCCGGTTTACAAGAATCTTACCGGCCAGCCGTCACCCGTCATTTGCTTGTCTTTCGGACACCGGCCCCGTCAGCGCTACTCTAAATGGACTCGCACGCCCTGTTTAGCAAGTTCCGCAGCTTGTGATTTCCCTGCGTCACTCAAAGGATTACCCGCCAGATAGAGCTTCCAATAGGGGGCAAATCGACGTTCACCGGCAAGGTCTTTCTTTGCCATTTCGACCAGGGTAGGAATCTCGGTCAGCTGATTCCGCTCGAGGAAGGTGAACCGCAATTCGGTCATGTCTCCCAATGCTGAGATATCCTTGATCTGGTTGTCTTTCAAATCCAGTCGCTCCAGCCATCGCAGCCCCTTCAGCGGAGTCACGTCGGTGATGCGGTTCTTGTCCAGATAAAGTGCATGAAGCTTTGGCAATTCGGCCAGCGGCTGGAGAGACGTAATCTGATTCCGGCTGAGGTACAGCGCCCCCAGAGCTTTCAGATTCTGAACACCTTCCAGACTTTGGATCTGATTGTCGTCCAGTTGGATGTACTGCAACTTGGTCAGTTTACCGAGCGGAGCGAAGTCGGTGATCTGGTTCTTTGCCAGATCGATCGACTGAACATTCACGCACTCTTCGACCGGCTTGATATCTTTAATCTTGTTTCCGGTCAGCTTGATCAGTGCCAGATTCCGGCATTTTTCCAGGCCGACCAGGCTTTCGATTCCGCGGTTGGGGGCTTCAAGAAAGAAAATCGTCGACACATCTTCGTCTGTAATCTTCTTCGACTTGTCTGTCTTGTCGATCTGCTTCTTCTTCAAAATTTCGCGAATGACGGTGTCGAGGTTTGCATCAGGGAACTCGATATCGACCGCGTGCGCCAGCGAATTGACAAACAGAGAAGCAATCACCACCAGCGAACACATCCGAAACTGCATCGTTTGATCTCCATCAGGGCCGGCTCAATTGAGCATTCATTGCGTCGAATGCTGTATGACACGATCGCCACTTTACCGAACGCAGCGAAGCATTCACAACCATTGACGTGAACTCAGGGAACTTCCGGTTGGCCCACGGGGTTCCGATTCGGCTTCTGGTACAATCGAATGTTCAAAGTCCCTTCGGTTACCCCCCTGATCTGCATCGGAACGCTCGCCACGACTTCCGGAAGCCCAAATCCCTCCGTCAAAATTGGCGACAACGGCAAATTCGTGACAACATAGGCCCGGTCGACGTTCGTCAGCCGGCGCGGAGGTCGGGTAAAGTGACTCGGCCGGGTCGCTCCATCGACCTGCTGTGCGGGAAGTCCGTGGAATCGCAACCACGACGTCATCTGGTAGGAATCGGCGAATACCGGAATCTTTTCGCCACGTTCCTGAATAATCCGAGCCACCTCTGCGGTCGCATCATCAACGGCGAACTGCCGATGAATGCGATCAAGTTTGACCGGCACAATGGAAAGCGGCGACACCAGATGAATAAAGATCACGACGACAGCAATCGCCGGTGGCAAAAAAGCAGACGCGGTTGACCAGTGCCAGAATTTCGACGCGCGGACTGAATCGTACCAGACGGCAGCCAGCGGCCAGAACGAGATAAAGCAGACCAGCGCCCAGTTTCCTTCCAGACGAGTCTGGGTCGACTTGTAGACGAAGAACGCCAGTGGCAGTGCGTAGAGGCAACTGCAGGCGCGAAGCCGTGGATTCTGGCACAAACTCAGAAATCGTTTAATCACCCACGGGAAGAGATAGAACGGCAACGTCCCGAACAGCAGGATCTGTACGCCGATAAACTCGACCATGGAACGAAGTGCGTTCGGAGTCGTCTGAGCAGCATGCTTCCACTGAAAAAGAAGCGGTTCAAACCCCTGCTGAATGTTGTAGATGAGAATCGGAGAGGCAACGACTGCGGAAACGATACCGTGGTAGACATATCCCGAAATCCAGTCTGTCAATCGCCGTCGGGACAACAGCAGACTGACAAATGTCGCGGGGACGATCAGTCCCATGGTGTATTTGCTGAGCACCCCGCAGCCCAGAATGATTCCCCCCAGGGTCCACCAACCCCAGGTGATCTTCACCGGTTTCGGTCCAGAACCTTCTGCTCCCGCCTCAGGAGCCAACCGCTGTTGCAGTTCTACCAGCCACAATAGATACAGAGCCCAGAACATGATCAGCGGCGAATCGGGAGTCATCATGACCGCGCCGATGGTGAAGAGTGGACTGAACAGAACGCCCAGCATCAACAGGCGACATCTGGTGAGTCGGCCAATCACATAGACGACAACTGCCGATGCGACGCAGGCAGGAACACGGAATCCAAATACGGAGTCTCCGAAGACCGCCGTCGACAGATAAATCAGGACTGCGGTCATCGGGGGGTGATCGTAGTAGCTCCACTGGAGCTCTTTAGACCAGGTCCAGTAGTAGACCTCATCGTCAGCAGCAGGAAGAACTGCGGCCAGAACCAGATAGATCCCCAGTACGATGGCGATGGATCTCAGACTGACTCTGGTGTCCCCAAAATCCTCGACTTGAGCGTCATCCATGACGTTTTACTTCCGAAATCGCTATTTGGCGGGTTTTTGAAAGACGATCAAATGTTGCCGCGGTAGCGTCCCAATGGTTTCTTTCCATTTCAGCCCGAATTCGGGCTGACCGATCTCTTTTTTGACCTGAGCTTCGGTCATTTTATGAACAAGCTTGATCGGCACTTCCGGATCTTCTCGACGATACTCTACGAGTGCAATACGTCCCCCCGGCTTGAGCGCCGAGGAAAGCTCGAGCAGCATCTCGAACGGGAATTCCAACTCGTGATAAACGTCAACCATCAGCGCCAGATCGATGCTGTTCGGTTCCAGCTTGGGAGACTTGTCTGTCCCGAGAACCAGTTCAATATTTTCAATCTTCCTGTCCTGCAGTTTGTCTCCGAGCAGGTCCAGCATCTCCTGCTGAATATCAACGGCGAAGACCTTTCCCGTGGGACCGACTTCTTCGGCCATCTTCATCGTGATCACGCCTGATCCAGCACCGATATCGGCCACAACCTGACCGGGTTGCAGTTTGAGCTGCCTGACCAGCTCACTGAGCCGTTCCTCTTCTTCACGTTCAGGCCTCTCCAACCACGGAGCGCCGTGGAAGGACATCACCTGGGCAATCTCGCGCCCCATGTAGAACTTGCCGGTCCCATTCGGATCGTGGATCCTGCGAGTCTGGTACCGCCCCTTTGCCTTGCTGCTGGTCTCGGCAGAATCCTGCTTCGCAGGTGATTCCTGAGCCGATGCCTGTGACAGGAATGCCCCGCGGGACAGAACGATCAACAGAACGATGCTGAGAACGGCACAGAAAAAACAGCAAAGATGAATCGACGACCGTCGCGATTTCATGGGAAGCTCCACGTGAGATTGCCAGGTAACCCCGGATCCAATACGCGGCTCAGAATCCCCGTGCGGCGACGATGTCTTCAAAGCCACGTAAATCATAGCCGATCTTCTGGTAGTCTAACATCCGGCACAGCGATCGGACGGCCACTCCCATACCATCGGGACCACTGAATCCACCGAACTGCCCGCCGCCTTTCAGATGCGGTTCGAGTTCGAGGAAGACACCTGGTGCTCCCAGCTTCTTCATCCGTTCGGTCATCTTTGGAAGATGCTCACGCAGATCGCGGATAATCAGATCGTGACCCGAATCGCCCACGTCACAGGGAACGAAGTTCTTCAGTCGTTCTTCGTCAACGACTCCCGTCCACTTCAGGTTGGGATCGACGCGGTAGTCTTTAATATGGACCCAGCCCAGGTGGTCTCGCATCGCACGGTACTCGGCCAGGCAGTCCAGCGGCGTCAGATTCTGTGACGAGATGTTGCCACCGTCGAAAATACATACGAGGTTCGGGTGACCCACAGCTTCGGCCAGTGCTGCGAGCGTTCGACCGTTCTGTCCAACGAGATTCGCTTCGACCTCCAGACCGTAGACCAGTCCCGCTTTTGCGCAAAGCTCGACAATCGGACGAAGTCGATCCGCGGCCTGTTGCACGTAGGCATCAGGACTCTCCCCTTTCGGGTGGTAAAACGAAAAGCCCCGAATCAGTTTGGCGTCCAGTGCCTGCGCTGCGCGAATCGTCGCCGCTACGTCGGTTTCATGATACTGCTTGTCAGGGACAAACCTATTATGCGAACCGTCATCCACATCCAGAAGTTTGACCTTACCCAGACGCGAACCGATGGTGGCCACATGCATCCCATATTCACGATGAAGCGCCCGCAGACGTTCCAGTTCGCTGGCATCAAGTTCGGTCACGTGCTTCACCGTGCCGGAACCATTCACATCGACGAATCGAGGGCTGTAATAGCTGAGGCCGAGGGCCGCGAGAACGGACAATTGCTCGATGGCCGTCTTCGAATTCGCCGCTTCATCGGCAAAGGCACTGAGGACGATCCTTGGTTCCGCAGTCATGAGATGCTCCACTAGAAAACGCAGCGTACTAAGCTGCGCGCAATACCAGGCAAAGTTGTCAAATCATTCGGAAATCTGGCTGTCAAACGGAATCGCGAGACAGGGGGACCAGACACCCCAACCAGCGAACCCGCCGTGGACTGAGGAGGCTTGTAGCGGTTTAACCCTGTGCGACAATCCAATCCAGACCCGTTTCACGGGAGTGCATAAGAAGTGCGGTGATCCGCGTTACTTCTTTTCGAGAGTCTGGATCAATTCCTGAATCGCCTTGCTGTCTTCCGCAGCTTTGACCATCGTGTTTTTCGCTGCGATTTTGCCAGACTTGTCGATCACGAACGTCCAGCGCGCGGGGGTGACAGTGCG
>NZ_DASWWZ010000427.1:0-2158 GCF_036405755.1 Schlesneria sp. | reverse complement strand
TCACTCCCGAACTCCAGAGCGAAGATCATATTGGTCGCGATCCCCTGCCGCCCGGACAAGTCTGGTCGATTAGCGCCGGCACACAGGACGAAGGGTCGGGCTTGTACCGAATCGAGGTCACGGAAGGACCTGGAAGCGGCGTCAAAATTCTCAATCGCCCATCACCACCCGCCTTCTCCGAATCGGTCAAGTATGCGGAAGCCAATCTCTATTCCAGATCATCGGAATTGGTTGGAGATCGCAATCCACGTGAACATGAGTTCTCAATCCAATTGCGTGCCTACGACGCTGCCAAAGCAGGCCAGTCTCTCGGTGTTGCTGCACTCATGGCGATGTGCAGCACCCTCATCAACCGGAGCCTGCGTGGTGGACTCGTCGTGGTCGGCGGTTTGAACCTGGGTGGTTCCCTGGAAGTGATCCACAATGCCATCGACGTGGTGGAACTTGCAGTCGAAAAGGGAGCCAGTCTCGTCCTAATACCCGTTTCCGCCAGGAAGCAATTAGTAGATCTCTCCGACGAGATGGCCACGAAAGTCAATGTGCTGTTCTACGGAGATGTTCGGGAAGCTTTTGTGAAGGCGATTGCGGATTGAGTTTGGTATCGATCGCCTTCCAGTTCCTCGGAAACAAAGATGCACGTCTTGTTTTCAAAAAACTGAAAAATTACGCGGAACCAATCTACACGGACTACGCAAGGACAAGGGCCCTCCCCCGGTTCGAATCGTTCACTCAAACCCTTCTGACGAAAGCACCGACTTCCATGCCGATTCAAACCGCTATTTGGAGAATTGGACCTCAGCCACAATTGCTTCCCTCGACGGTGCTCGCGACAGAGCGCCTCTTGGAAGACATGATCGTGGCAGCACCCAATATGCTCTCTGAGGATTGGATGTTGATCGGTCGGCAAGAAGATACGGGCTTTGGCGGCAGAATTGATTTGCTCGCAATCGCCCCCGATGGATCTCTCGTTCTTATCGAACTCAAACGGGATCGCACACCACGAGATGTCGTCGCCCAATCCCTCGATTACGCATCTTGGGTGGAGAAACTGCGTTCCGACGACATATCGTCGATATACAGTCGATTTGCTCCTGAAAAGAACTTAGCGACAGAATTCAAAAAACACTTCGGGCAGGATCTGGTTGAAGGCTCACTTAATCAAGACCATCAGATTGTCATCGTCTCATCCTCGCTGGATGACAGCACCGAACGAATCGTCGGATACTTGAGTGAGCGCAAAATTGCAATAAATGTCTTGTGCTTCCAGGTTTTTAGCAACGGCCCCGAGCAGTTCATCAGTCGTGCATGGCTACTCGATCCCATTCAGACACAAGCCGTTGCGGCGACATCGGACGGCAACAACGAACCTTGGAATGGGGAGTTTTATGCGTCTTTTGGTCAAGGTCCTGAGAGAGACTGGGGTGATGCTGTACAGTACGGATTCATCTGCGCGGGGGGAGGGATTTGGTTTAGCAGGACGTTGCAACTTTTGAAACCCGGTGATCGAGTGTGGGTCAATGCTCCTGGACGCGGTTACGTGGGCGTCGGTCGAGTGTCCGGCCGTTCGCAACCAGCAGCAACTTTTATGGTGAAAACTCAAAACGGCGATACACCAATTTTAAATGTAGCTACGAATGGCTCGTATCATCGAGAGTTGGTTGACAATCGCGAACGCTGCGAATACTTCGTTCCCGTGAAATGGTTGCAGACAGTATCCATAGACAATCCCATTTACGGGGTGGGGCTTTTCGGCAATCAGAATACAGTGTGCAAGCCGACCGCCCCCAAATGGCGTTCTACGGTCGACCGTCTCAAAAAAGAATTCCGCGATTACGACAAACAACTGCCTGAAGTTCCCGCGATGGAATGAATTCCGCTCAATCGGCAAACTGCTCAGACGATCGGCCTCCAAATACGCGACTCGGAGGCAGCCGCATCGTGCTCCTTTTAGACTTGGAATGAATATTCCGAGTGATTGTAGAAACAACTGCTCGTGAATTCTGCCTGTTGCAGAACAGCATCTCTCAATCTAGCGCATGACGACTACCTCGACTGCTTCTGCGTGATTCCCAGCTGAAACACGCACAGCGCATTCAACTACGGCCGCACGGTCAGCAGCCGTCAGATTCGGCCAGCACGCTACTAAGCGGGCCAAGTA
>NZ_DASWWZ010000426.1:0-16371 GCF_036405755.1 Schlesneria sp. | reverse complement strand
CGCATTGCCGAAATCAACGACGCCATGGGCCAGCCAGGCTTCTGGGACAACCAGGACAAAGCACAGGCTCAGGTGAATGAGCTCAAGACGCTGAACGGCGTCCTCAAACCGATTAATGAGCTGTTTTCCGGATCCGAAGATCTTGCCGTTCTGCTGGAATTTGCCGAAGCAGAAGAATCGCCCGAAACCATTGCCGAGATTCAGCAGACCGTTGACCGCCTTAAACAGCAGTTCGACGAAGTCGAATTGCAAGCCATGCTGTCCGCTCCGGAAGACGGGAACTCGGCCTACGTCGCCATCCAGGCGGGTGAAGGAGGCACGGACGCGCAGGACTTTGCGGAAATGCTGATGCGAATGTATCAGCGATGGGCTGAACGTCGCGGCTTCGACGCCGAAATTCTTGATACTTCTCCCGCAGAAGAAGCAGGGATCCATTCCGCCACCATCCTGATTCGCGGATCCTACGTTTTTGGATTGCTGAAAGGTGAGACTGGGATTCATCGATTGATCCGGATGAGCCCCTTTGATTCTGCTCATCGGCGACAAACCTCGTTTGCCGCTGTCGACGTGACTCCGGAACTTGACGATAACATTTCGATCGAGATCGAGTGGGACGACCCCAAGACTATTCGCGAAGACATTTGTCGTGCGAGCGGTGCGGGCGGCCAGAAGGTTAACAAAACCGACTCCGCCATTCGTTTGACCCACCTTCCATCCAACACAGTAGTTCAGTGTCAGAACGAGCGAAGTCAGCACCAGAACCGAGCCCTTGCTCGCAAGATGATGATCGCCAAGCTGTACCAGATCGAAATGGATAAGCGCGAAGCGGAGAACGCGGCACGCCGTGGCGAGAAGTCGCGGATCGGCTTCGGCGGTGAAACCATCCGCAGCTACGTGCTGCATCCCGAGTCGTACTGCAAGGACAACCGGTCCGAATACAAGACGTCACATCCTCAGGCGACACTCGACGGGGATCTCGATCCCTGGATCGAGGCCTACATGCGATGGTGTCTCGAGATGAAGGAAGGCAAGTGATTCCTCACGACCCCGAACTTCTCGCCCAGTCGTTCGGTGTTCCCTTCCCGATCGCCTGAGTGCCCGGAAATGCGTCATCATCAGAAACGAGCACAGTCCCACGACCTCTGTACGAAATCGATCGTGAGCCTGTAAATGAGTCAGCCCGACGGACCACTTGGGTCTGCGGGCTGACTCTTCTTTTTTGTGTGAGACGTCCAGAGAAAATTCTTCTTCAGATAGCGGTCTGACGGACGACTGCGAGACTTTGGTCCGTCTGACTGGCTACTCCTTTTTCAGGACCTCCAGCACTGTCTCTACTTGATCGCACGACGCAACAGGTTGTGCGTAATTCGCTGGACGCGTTCATCCGGTCCGTGCGGACGACTCCAGTGGGACCACGGGAGCATGTGCCCTGGAGGACTTGATAAGTCCTGGCACCAGAAGATCGTCGACGCATTGAAGACAAAGTTATTTTTCGGGCCCGGATAGATCGTGGCCGTCCAGTGCTGAGGCTGGGTTCCTCCCACCAGTGCCGTCCCCTTGCCGACAATTTCGAGACCGGGGATGTCTTCTGGCGGTTCACCGTGATACTCCCAGCCGATCAGCCCGGGGATACGGTCCCCTTCTTTCATCCCTGTTCCTTCGAAGATCCAATGATCCGGTTTGGTGCAGATCCAGTCGCCGCCACCGTTGACCGGTTCGACGTTACGGGATCCGATCAGATAGCCCTCATCGGGACCGCGATGTGGGAACGGTCCATGCTGTTTTTCACGCAGTTCCGCATATTTATAGTCACCCCCATAAGGGCCACCTCGAAACATGATGCGATTAGGACGACCGTCAAAGCCTTGCCGCAGCGGAGTCACCCAGCAGACGGAATTCCCTGAAAAGAACAGCAGGTTCACACCGGCATCACGCAACTTGACAACGCTTTCATACTGGCGAATGTCCCAGTACTCATCGTGTCCAACACTCAAGAAGGCCTTGCATTTCAGAGCCCGATCCGGAGTCAGCATGTCACTGTTTGAACAATAGGTCACGTCGTACCCTTCTTTCTCGAGCCAGTACGACATGGGGAATTCAAAGCAAAGCCACTCACCGGAACCAATCGACTGCGGATTTTCGTAGATCTGTGCATACTTGGCATAAGGCCGGTCAAAGCTGACGTCGGCCCACGGCCCCTGATTCCCTTTTGGATGCGTATAGACAGAATAGTTGTCTGGCCA
Organism: Schlesneria sp.; assembly: GCF_036405755.1. Taxonomy (NCBI): domain Bacteria; kingdom Pseudomonadati; phylum Planctomycetota; class Planctomycetia; order Planctomycetales; family Planctomycetaceae; genus Schlesneria; species Schlesneria sp. The sequence continues at coordinate 14,128 of NZ_DASWWZ010000426.1, read as the reverse complement.
CTGGTTGTAGGCCTGCCAGGTATTGTCCGAACACTGGACCAGGATGTCAGCAGGGCGGTCGTCGGTCACAATGAAGACGACATAACTTTGCCAGTAACCCGCATCCGGACTTTCCTCGACAAGACTCAGCCGTCCGAGATAGACGCCGCTGGTCCAGTCGGCAGGAATCGTCAGCGTGGTTGTCGGTTCCCAGCGGCATTCATGAAGATTCTTTTCACCCGGGGCAGGCGTCGGTTGCTTCTTGCCGGGGAATGGGCCCAGCGTCTGCATCAGCCGTGCCCCTTTTCCCCCGTAGTACCCCGTCCGGAAGATTTCAATTTTGAAGGGTCGAACCGGATCACATGACACCATGATGTCGATGGTCTCGTTCGCCTTGACGCTTTGACGAGAACAGTAGCCTTCGATGAAGGGGCTGCGAAATCCGAGGTTCTTGTCGAGGCGAACTCGGGTCAACTGCCAGTCTGTCGATCCCGGCTGTTCATTCTCTCTCCGGATCAGTTCTCCCCGGGGAACAGGCGATGCGGCAGTCGCCTCAGCGCCATTCCCGGAAGTCAAATTCGATGCCATCGCTGCAACGGATCCGGCTGCAACGTGCTTGATCCAATCTCTGCGGTCCATGGTCACGGATCTCACTCCTTCTAGTGGTGAAGAATTGTTGAGTACTGAGTTTGAACGAATCCTGTCGTACAGAGGAACAAATACGGAACCATGATGACAGAACTGTCGCGACTTTGTCACACGCCTGGAGGTGCGTCACAAGCCTGGAGGTGCGTCACAAGCCTGGAGGTGCACTTCCGGGAGTCATTCGGGCCAGCACACGGTGGCTTCCAAGCAGTTGCCCTTCGCAAAGGACTTCAAGCGCATAGGCACGCTCTTCCAACGCCACCAGGGGCAAACGAGGCAGTGGAAGTGAGACCTCGATCGTCTTGAGAGGATCATCGCATTCAATGGCGACTTCCGCCTGGAACAAGGACCGATTCTCTCGAAGTTCGACATACCGGACTTCAAATGTTTTGCGTTCTGAAAGCTCTGTCAGGCTGAAGTAAACGTACGGGGATCCTGCCTGCATCAACTGCTGAATGGGCTGGACGCGGCTCGAAGAATCCCCTTCCCCACCCTCTCCCGATCCACCGGGACCTCGATCAAACGGATGACCTCCACCCGAGCCTCCTCCTGTGACAGGTCCGCTTTCCTGGGACGAGAAGTTCAGATGGGTGTTGGGGGTAAAGAAGATGGTTGAGAAGACACCACAGATGATGTGCTTACCGGTCGCCTGGTCCCGATAAACGTGATCGGCCAGCAACAGAGATTGAAGGATCGGCACAGCCACAAATTCACTCCATTTTCAATTTCTCATTCCGCCGGCATTCGAGGATTGGGGACAAGTCGTCGGACACTTAGAGGTAACGACTCGATCAGTGGCAGCCATTGCCTGGAGGCTTGTCACCCTCAAGTGTTTCCTGCCGTTCTACGATCCTGACTTTTCCCCAGCGGCAGATTCCTGCACAGTTCAAGAACTCGCGACTCACGACCTTCGTAACTTCGCGGCACCTGCTTTGCGAACATCGTAACCCGCGCCGGCAAGTTTCGGAAATGTGCTCGCTCGTGAACCTCATCGAGTTCCACACGAAAGATTCTGACTTTTATCCCGGTTCATTAGCGGGCAGCCCGTAGATGACTCGCGATAAAAAAGCTGTCTTCAGATTTGGACGAATCACTCTCTCCCGCTTACCGAGTCGCGACAGAATATTCTCGGCGGCGAGATATCCGCTTCGCACAGCTCCTTCCATCGTCGCGGGCCAGCCGGTACGGGTCCAATCACCGGCCAGTTGAAGATTCGCTACAGGAGACTGTTGGGCAGGGCGGAGCCCCTCGATTCCGGGGACCGGCGAGAAAACAGCACGATGCTCGGTCACCTGTCGCGAATGCAGCAGCTTGGCATTTGCCGTTTCGGGCCAGACCTCCGCTAATTCTTTCAAGACTTCCTGTTGGATATCCTCTTTGCTCCGCCCGCCAAGCTGATGGCTGGCGCTGATCACAATCTGGTAGTAGAACGACTTTTCAACCAAATCCGTCCCCGGCGGGCCCGCCAGCGAAGTACTCGCAGGAGTATTGCCAAGCAGCGTGCGATTGAAGACCCACTGACAGAGTCGATCGACCAGGACGGCATGAGGCAGATCCGTAATCGGTCGATCAAACCACAAATGGAGACTCGAGATCGGTGCGGGTTCGAGCTGCTCGATTCCCTGCAGGTCTGGTTGAGCACTGAGTGTTTCCGGCAATAGTGATCGGATTCGATGAAATGGAACCGCCACGAGGAACTCATCACCATCAATGATTTCTCCTGAATTGAGACGGACCCCAGATACAATCTCACCCGCCATCTCAAATTTTTCGACGCCTGTTTGAAGTCGGATCTGGGACCCACGCGAGGTGAGCCATTCGACCAGCGGTCCGCCGTAGAGCTTTTCGAGGGGGACGGTGGGAATATCCACATACCACCCATCTCGATTGGCGAGAAATGCATCGACGATCACCTTCCTCGCATGCGTCACCGAAATCCGATCGAGTGACTCACTGAGAGCACTGACCAGTACCACAAACCAGAACCGATTGATGACATTCGTCGGCTGCCGGTGCTGCTTCAGCCACTCGCTGAAAGGGAGTGCCTCATCCGCCGAACTGACGGGTCTCGCCAGAGCTTTCAGGCCTCGTGCCAGTGCCTGCTTTTCCTGCCAGGACAAATACGACAGGCTGGCGAATCCCCCCAGGAGATGCAGCGGTGCTGGAAGTGGTCCCGCGGCGAAGCGATCGACCTTGCCGGAAGGCCCGATGAAGTGCAGCGCCGGTTCCCTGCGGAAGGAACTGGCCAAGCCTGTCGTTTCGCAGAAATGGCGAAAGTTCGTACAGCATCCCAGCGTGACATGCTGGCAATTATCAATCTCACTACCCGTTGTCGGGTCGTGGAAAGAGCTCGCCCGGCCTCCCAGCCGTACCCGGGATTCGAGCAGTAGACAAGGCAAATTGCGTTCCGTTAAGGCCACGGCAGCAGCCAGACCGGCCAGCCCCCCGCCAACGATAACGATCCGAGGGGACATGAAGGCTCCGCTGATCGACATAGACTCAGGCAAAAAAAACAGTTCTTCGGGCGTTCTCACGACACACAAAATGATCCCGTCCACCAGCGGCAGACGGGATCATATCCGGTTGAGCAACGACATGTGCGATGCACTCGATGCATCGCACGATGCGAAAGCTCGATGAATCAGGGCAGCAGGTCACGAACGGTATCGCGTTCCTGCTTCAATTCATTGATGGTCTTGTCGATCTGCGAACGGCTGAATTCATCAATCTCGAAACCAGGCAGAACTCGCCAGTTCTTGCCGTCAGTGCTAAGCGGCAAACCGGTGACCAGACCTTCTTCGATTCCGTAGCTTCCATCCGAGTAGACAGCGGCGCTGAAGCAGTCACCCGCAGCGGTCGGCGTGACGATGCTCTTGACGGTATCAAGTGCAGCATTGGCAGCGCTTGCAGCGCTGGAAGCACCACGTGCTTTGATGACTGCAGCACCGCGCTGCTGAACGGTCGTGACGAAGTCACCCTTCAACCAGGCATGGTCGGAAATGACGCTGGTTGCTGGCTTGCCGTCGATCTTGGTGTTGAGGAAGTCTGGGAACTGCGTCGAAGAATGGTTACCCCAGATCGCCAGATTGGTGACCGAAGCGACGGGTCGATTGGACTTCTGAGCCAGTTGAGCGGCGGCACGATTCTGGTCGAGACGCGTCATGGCGAACCAGCGATCACGTGGCACGTCCGGAGCGTGCGACATGGCGATCAGACAGTTCGTGTTACAGGGGTTTCCGACGACAACAACCCGGACGTCCTTGGCGGCTGCGGCCTGAATCGCTTTGCCGGTATTCGTGAAGATGGGGCCGTTGATACGGATGAGGTCAGAACGCTCCATCCCCTGCTTACGGGGAACGCTGCCGACGAGGATCGCGAAGTTGACATCACGGAATGCGTCTTCGAGATGATCACTGTCGAACTTTTGCACCCCGGCCAGTGTCGGGAAAGCACAGTCGTCGAGTTCCATGTGGATCCCGTCCAATGCCCCGACCGCAGCAGGAAGTTCAATCAGGTGCAGAATCACAGGGCGATGGGCCCCGAAGATTTGGCCCGAGGCGAGTCGGAACAAGGACGCATAGCCAATCTGGCCGGCAGCACCGGTGATCGCAACTCGAATGGGGGCAACGTCGGTCATACTCAGAGCTCTCCTAAAAGCAACAATTTCCTTCGCCGGAAAACTACACAATGGGTAAGATCCCATTGGTCGGCAATTTCTTCGTGAGGCTGCATTTTCGACAGCATCGCGAGGGTATCGACTCCCTCGCCCCTCAGCAACTGTCGCTGCCTGAGGAACTGCGGGAACCGAGTAGACCCGTTCCGAACTTCAGGATGGCAGGCGGAAATGGATCTCGGAAAACTCGCGAATCCGGTCGATAATCGCGGGTTCAACCGGAAGTCGTTCCATGGAACTCGCCCCATAGAACCCCACAATTCCTTCAGTATGATCAAGAATATGCTGCGCATCCTCAGGATCGGCGATCGGTCCCCCGTGGCACAGGACGAGGATATCTGGTTTGATCCGTTTCGCTGCATCGTGCATCTGCTGGCAACGCCGCGCCGCTTCCTCAAGCGTCACCGCCGTCGAGGCGCCGATCAGCCCTTTGGTCGTTAACCCCATGTGCGGAATCAGAATGTCGGCACCCGCCCTGGCCATCGCCTCGGCCTCTTCGACATTGAAGCAGTAGGGTGTCGTCAGCAACCCCATTTCCCCCGCCATGCGGATCATTTCGACTTCCCTGTCGTATCCCATGCCCGTCTCTTCCAGCCCGAGCCGAAATTGCCCGTCGATCAGCCCGACGGTGGGAAAGTTTTGAACTCCACTGAAACCAGCCTCCTGCACCTCACGCAGGAATTGGGGCATCAATCGAAACGGGTCGGTGCCGCAGACTCCCGCCAGTACAGGCGTTTTTGAAACGACGGGCAGCACTTCGCGAGCCATCTCCATGACAATCGCGTTGGCGTCACCGTACGGCATCATTCCAGCCAGCGACCCACGGCCCGCCATGCGAAAACGGCCGGAATTGTAGATCACGATCAAGTCGATGCCGCCCGCCTCTTCCAGCTTTGCGGACAGTCCGGTTCCCGCACCTCCACCCAGGATCGGTCGACCTGCGGCAACGTTCTTGCGCAACCGGGCCAGGATCTCATCACGTCGCTGAAGACTCATTGCCGTCTTTCAAATCAGAGGGATCTCAGAACAATCGTATCGCGCTCGGACCATGCGAGTTGACTCAATCCGACGTTCGGGCTGGCTAAGATTTGTCACGTGTCGGTGGGACACCCCGCCGCCCGGAGCACAGTCTCCTGTACCGCCAGATCATGTGTGACAGACCAGTCACTCATTTTTTCGCCCCGGATGATCTTCGCGAAATCGGCCGCATCGGCAACATAGCGCTGATAAGACTCGACGGGGACATCCTGGTACCCTTTTCGGTATTTTCCCCGCTCTTTCGACAGAGCCAGTCTTACCACCTTCGGACTGTCGAGCGGTTCAATATGGATGGTTCCTTCGGTTCCACACAGAACAAAGTGACGCCGTGCGAAGCCTTCCACCTCCAGCCCTGACGATTTGACCGAAGCGATCGCGCGCGGATACTTGAGCACCGCGAGCATGTTATCCAGTAGTTCATCAGCCTGGTCAGACGAGTGTTCTGTCACGGGTAACACTGAGTCGGGTGCCCCCAGCAGACTGACCACAATATCGATCAAGTGACAGCCGAGTTCGAACATCATTCCACCGCGATATTCTGCATGCTTCAGGCGCGCAGCGCGGTCCAGCTGCTTGCTCATCACGCAGTGGACCTCGAACGGATCACCCAGAAAGCCCTTCTTCACCAGATCCCGACAAAGGACGACGGCCGGGTTGTAGCGGTACATGTACCCCATTTGCACGCACAAATGTCGCCGTGCAGAAGTATCAAGAATCCGCCGGAACTGACTCAACGATTCGCCCGCGGGTTTATCCAGATGAACGTGCATTCCGGCGTCAATACACTGCTCCGCATGGGCGAGCAGGTGTCGGGGCTCTGTCTCGACAGCGACCGCCTGAAGCCCGGGGGTATTCAGCAATTGCTCAACTGACATCCACTGCACATCACGGAAAGCGGGATTCGACTCCGCTTTCCGCCGCAGCCGGTCATCCGGTTCCGCCACCCCCACAACTTCGTAGTCGTCGGATTTCCGGTAAACCTCCAGCTTTCCCGACGCGTGTCCGTGCCCCGTCCCTATCTGGCCGATCTTGATCTTCATCATGGAGGTTCCCGTGAAATATCAGATGCTCGGATTCACTTCGCATAGCACGCGACAGCGAGGCCAGTTCGACGGTGGTGATACTGAATCAGCTGGCCCGTGAAAGTTCCTGACGATAGTAGGCGATCGTCCTGGCCAAACCCTCGCGAAGACCGACGGTCGGGGACCAGCCGAGTACGGCTTTCGCCTTGGTGATGTCCGGGCATCGCTGCTTTGGATCATCCTTGGGAAGGGGCTCAAACGTAATCTTGGATTTGGATTCCGGAATCGCCCTCAATACCTCTTCGGCCAGTTGCAGCATTGAGTACTCATCAGGATTACCGAGATTGACGGGGCCAATTTCGGTGTCCTGATCCATCATCTGCATCATCCCGCGAATCAGATCATCGCAATAGCAGAATGATCGCGTCTGAGAGCCATCGCCGTAGATGGTGATCGGTTCGCCGCGTATCGCCTGTGTGATGAAGTTAGAGATGACGCGTCCATCATTCGGGTCCATTCTCGGCCCGTAGGTATTGAAGATCCGGATCACCCGGACGGCCAGATCGTGTTCCTGGTGATAGTTGATGCACAACGACTCGGCGACACGCTTCCCTTCGTCGTAACAACTTCGCGGGCCGATCGGATTCACATGCCCCCAGTAGTCTTCCCGCTGGGGATGAACACTCGGATCGCCATAGACTTCAGACGTGGAACAGTGCAGGATCCGGGCGCGACATCGCTTGGCCAGTCCCAGCATATTGACCACGCCAACGGTCGAGGTCTTGATTGTTTTGATGGGGTTGAACTGATAGGCGACAGGTGATGCGGGACAGGCCAGGTTATAGATCTGATCGACTTCGAGCACGATGGGGTGAACGATGTCGTGGCGGATCAATTCAAACCGGGGGTTCCCCATCAGATGCAGGATATTGTCTTTGCGACCGGTGAAGAAGTTGTCGAGACAGATGACGTTCTCGTTCCGCTCAAGTAACCGTTCGCAAAGATGGCTGCCTAAAAATCCAGCCCCTCCTGTCACAAGAATTGATCGCATTGCTGGAAAACCTCAATTCCCTCATGGAATAGTTATGTTGTTTTGCTGCCGGCCCCATCCTTGGCGTCGGTCTTTGATTCCAGCCCGATCCCGGAGTAATGAAATCCTAACTGAGTCATCCTCATTGGATCAAACAGATTTCGACCATCAAAAATGACAGGAGACTTCAGCTTCTCACGGATGACACCGAAATCTGGATTTCGGAATTCATTCCATTCCGTAACGATAGCCAGTACTTCAGCACCCTCTAACGTATCGTAAGGAGTCTGGCAATAGGTGAGTCGATCTCCGTAGATCTTGCGAACGTTCTCCATGGCAACAGGATCATGCACCCGCACGGTCGCTCCTGTCGCGAGAAGCCGGTCAATCAGAATGAGTGACGGGGCTTCGCGGATATCGTCAGTCCGAGGCTTGAAAGCCAGCCCCCAGATGGCGATGGTCCGCCCCTTGAGTTCTCCTCCAAAGTGCTTGTGCACTTTCTGGAACAAGACTTCTTTCTGAGCAACGTTCACTGCATCGACAGCTTCGAGAATGTGAGGTTCAATCCCCGATTGTTCGGCGACGCGAATCATCGCGCGCACGTCCTTGGGGAAGCACGATCCGCCGTACCCGACACCGGGGAACAGGAATGCGAAACCAATTCGCTGATCGTGGCCAATCCCCTTGCGTACGTGGTTGATATCGGCACCGACCTGCTCGCAGACGTTCGCCATCTCGTTGATGAAGCTGATCTTGGTCGCGAGCATGCAGTTCGCGACGTATTTCGTCATCTCAGAACTTTCCAGGTTCATCACCAGGAACGGGTGCTCGGTCCGCAGGAAAGGCTGATAGAGTTCCCGCAGGACCTGAGCCACTTCAGGCCGTGTCACACCGACCACAACCCGGTCCGGCTTCATAAAGTCTTCGAGAGCACAGCCTTCTTTCAGAAATTCCGGGTTCGATGCAACGTGGACTGTGCGGCCCAGCAGATCTTGCAGGCGACGCGCGACAGCAGCATTAGTTCCCACGGGAACGGTGCTCTTGACCACGACGATCGCATCGTGGGAAAGGTGCGGGGCAATCGAATCGACCGCACTCCAGAAAACGGCCAGGTCTGCGGAGCCGTCGTCTCGCTGAGGAGTCCCTACAGAAAGGAAGACGCACTGGGCCTGTGGGATGGCGTCTTTAGGCTCGGTTGTGAACCGCAGACGTTTTGCTTCGACATTGCGGACAATTAGTTCATCGAGTCCGGGCTCATAAATGGGAATCTGACCCAAATTCAGCTTCCGGATCTTTTCACTGTCCACATCGACGCAAATCACGTCGTTGCCGCTTTCGGCGAAGCAGGTCCCCGTAATTAATCCGACATATCCGGTCCCGATCACTACGATCTTCAACTTAAAATCCCTTTATTCATCCGTGATGGGGGGTTCAAGTGGTCGCGAAACCTCCAGATATGTCTGGACCTCCGTTTCATCCACGGCCATTTAAGTAAGGCGAACACAAAGTAATGTCAACAAACCCGCATTTTCTTTCGGGCTCAGCCGCGTCTGTCCCGCACTCGCCGGAATCATGAAGCTCGACCCCTTCTGGAAGTCGCGGGTATACCCTGTACCGGAATTTGTCAACGACACTTCACCCTCCAGCACCATCCAGACTGTGAACTCACCCGAATGCGGCGTCGCACCTGGCTGGTGTAATGTGTAGCGTTCCATGCGGAAGCCCACGCCGTCGACAAGGAGTTCTCCGCTCAGCCCTGACGATTCACAACAAATTTTTTCAGGAACGACAGGGGAAACGGGTCCCTGGTCCCAGTTGATCGCATCGACCGCCTTGTCGATCTGCAACGGACGTGGTTTGCCGTCCAGCCCCAGCCGGTTCCAGTCGAACAAGCGGAATGTCGCGTCGCTGGACTGCTGCACTTCTGCAATGATCAGTCCTCCCCCCGCCGCGTGAATCGTCCCGGCGGGTATGGAGACGCAATCACCTGGACGTGGTACGAACGAATGCAAGCACTTCTCGACTGTCCCCCCCTTCATATGGGCCAGGAAATCCTCGCGGGTTACGCCGGGCTGAAGTCCCGCGTAAATCCGGGCGGTCGGTTCCACCGACACAATGACCCACGCTTCTGATTTTCCGTAAGGTTCGTTCAGAAGCCGCTGCGCCATCGCATCATCAGGGTGGACTTGAAGTGACAGGAGTTCTTTGCATTCGAGCCATTTCAGCAGCAGCGGAAAGACATCGCGACCTCCGCCGCCCGTCAGTTCCTTTCGCGACTTCGTCCACAGTTCAGCAAGTGGACGGCCGGCATTTTTCCCTTCGAGCACCCGACTTTCATGCAAGGGAAGTGAACTGAGCTCCCAAGCCTCTCCATACGGCAATTCACAGGGAAGCGTTCTTCCCAGTTGAGACTGAATCCCCCTTCCCCCCCAGACCTGTGGGCGGAAAAACGTATCGAACACAAGCGGATCGTCGATGGTCAAAGGCGAATTCATGAAAGGTATTTCCGAAATGACAACGCTGTCGATCAAGAGTTCAGTCTTTGGGGCCAAGGTACGTGGGACTATCGAATGGAACCGCAGCGAGTTCGCCGGTACGGGCCGACAGATCTTCCGGTGAAAGAGCAAAGCGGGGGCTGATCTCAACAGCGACGTCGTCTGGAGGATTCACGCCGACCGAGTTCAACCAGCGTTTGCTTAACCGAACCATCCGGTCACGCACGTAATCAGGAGAGAACTCTCCCTCTTTGTTCTTCAGCGGCGCGAACTCGTCATCGCGGACGGTCTCAACGATGAGCGCCACCTTCGCGAGCGGTAGGGTGTCGAAGATGAATCGTTCGAACTTCACTCCGTTCTCAACGGTCGGCTCCACCGCGTTACCCTGTTCATCAATATGAGGAATCTTCTTGATGGCTCGATGCCAGGGAAGAATGTTGTCGGATGTCGCAACCCGTTCGAGGAAGCTGCGATTGAAAAGATGGATGGCGGTACTGCCTGCCCAGAATTTCAAATCACCCGCCGCGTCACGTGCCTGCGCCAGGTCCTTGGGCAAATCACTGTACTCGATAATCTGCGTCCGGCCGTCGATGTCCACGGCCACACCCACCTTCTCGTCAGGTCCGGTTTTCGCGACAACCTTTGTTGAGACCTCTGATTCATGCATCAGGTGCAGACCGATGAATTCAGGGTCGCAAACACGCGCCAGCGGGTTGTCGACCTGATGCGAGAAGATATATTCAATCCCTCTTCGTTTCATCTCGTCGAACAGCCCTGCCTTCCAGAGGGCCGAGAACAATCCCCCATGCCCATCGGGGCTCATGCTGAGATTTCCCTTGTCGGCCAGCAGGACTTTTCCGGACTTCAAATCGACGGATGGTGCAAAGCCCTGGGGAAACAGGAACACATCCTTGGGATCAAGACCGAAGTAATTGTTTCGGCGATAGAATTCCTCGATCTCGTCATGCGTCTTGTCGCTGGTCATCACGAAGTAGGGGATCGTGGTGCCATACCGCTGTGACGTGGCGATTAACTTGGTTGCCAGGATCTGGAGCAATGACTGATTCGTCACGGGACCAATCGGGAACAGGCCCTTGGACTGCTTGAATCCGAGTCGAGTCCCCTGGCCGCCAGCCAGCAGCACGGCACCGACTTTCCCTTCGCGGAGTGCGTTCTCTCCGATTTCCCGAGCGGCCCGCCATTTATCCCGGTCGGCGGCACTCTTCGGCGTCCTGACCACATACGCAGGAGGAGCGGCCCGACGGGCACGTTCCTCAAAGTCGCTCTGCGGACTGGTTCCCTTTTTTGCGAAGTTGGAGACGAGATCCCAGTCCAGATCCGCAAGCTGCGCTGCCAGGAGCTTCTGCTGTTCGGCGGACAGCTCTTTCCAAAAACGCAACAGGTGCTGTTGACCAGTTTGTTCGATCATCTGCGAAAGCTTCGCGTCAAGCATTGTGAATCCTAATGGATGAACAGTTCAATTTCCGTCTCTGCCTTGGCCCGACGTCACTTTCCAATTCATGCGGCGGTTACTTCCGCAGAATCTGTCAGACTTTCCCACGGCTGAATTTGATGTGGGAATTGAGACGACTCGTCGCAATTCCCACATCACGGTTGCAACGGGACCTCTCGGAGCGGATGTCGATCATAACTCGCTCGGCCGCTTACCAAACCACCGCACGGTTTCTCGCAATCCTTCCTTGAGTGAAACAGTCGGTTTCCATCCCAGTAGCCGCTCTGCCAGCACCGGCGACACGAGACTGGAGCGCAAATCCCCGATGCGAGGAGGACCATGCTGAATCTCGATGGTTCTGCCCACCTGCCCCTGATTCTTCAAGTCATCAAGATGGCAATCCGCGATCATCTGAGCCAGCTCATTGATGTCGACCCCGAGTCCGGTCCCGATATTGATCGCAGCGAAATCCTCGGCCAGGTCCGTGTGTAAGGCTGCGACATTCGCTCGTGCGACGTCGGGACCATAAACAAAGTCTCTGATGTATTTCCCATCACCATTGATGGTGATTCCTTTTCCGTCCAGGGTCCGCCTGATGAAAATCGCCGTGACCCCCGCTTCCCCTTCGGGATTTTGACGTGGTCCATAGACGTTCGAATACCGCAAGGCGACCCCCTGCAAGTTGCGCTCCTTGGCGTAAAACTCCAGGTATTGTTCGCCGACCCACTTGCTGATGCCGTAGGCGGATTTTGGTTTCTTCGGAAAATCCTCAGACGCGGGGGACGTCACATCTCCGTAGAGCACGCCTCCTGACGAGGCAAAGACGACGCGTTTCACACCAACTCGGGACGCATTCTCAAAAATGTTCAGCAAGCCAAGTACGTTCACTTCCGCATCGAAGATTGGTTCACGCATCGACCTGCTGACCGATATCTGAGCGGCTTGATGGCAAACCCCTTCGGGTCTGACTTCGTCAAAGATTCTGCGAACCTGATCCTGATCGCGAATATCAGCCTCATACAAGGGAACGCCCGCAGGCAAATTACGTCTCGATCCAGATTCGAGGTTGTCGATGACAACGGGCACATCGCCTCGTTCGAGCAACGCATCCACGATGTGACTGCCGATAAAGCCAGCCCCCCCGGTGACAATCACTTTCATCTCAGTTCCTCAATGCCCGAATTCCATTGGCGACTCGTTCCGGTGAATCAGCAACGGGCCAAATCACATAGACTCCGCACCGTCCGCCCGACCCACTGCGGTTGTTCGTTGACCGCCCCGCCCCTTGACGCAGATTCGGCGCAACATGACGGAGACGGCCATCTCAGACTGACTGAGCCACTCTCTCCAGCACAGGTTTGCCTGAGTCATGCTGTATCCACACGAAAATACCGCCAATCTTGTCTTCAGCGGCAGCCTCTTACAATCAAATTGTCTATGAAAATCAGGTCGCTTGACGTGTGACAACGAACCAGAGCCAGTCGGGGCGCAGTGCATAAGGACTGCGAATCGAGTCGCTTATCCACGCTTCCAGTGGCCCCCTTGTCTTACACCTTGAATCGATCCTCGGTTTGGAACGTAAGGAGAATCGATACAAGGTACGCAGACTCCCTTATTGTTCAAATCTGCGTGTCGATATAAAGCATCGGAGGACTGGCGCTGGCCTGATTATCTCAAAAACATCCACCAAGGCTCTACTTCTGAACCACTCTTGATTACTCAAACATCAAAACCAGTCGATAAGTGATTCATCCGTTCACGCCGTGAGGCTCGACCATCCACGTGTTGACCTGCAAACCGCCAATCGTACGTGTCACAAAGCAAAGTATCCTTGTCCGTCAACGATAAGCGAAAATCGTACCCAAGGAACTGCCGACGCTAAAGTCGGCTCCTCTTCAGTACTCTTCAGTATGAGTGTGCCTTCACCTGTTTTCAGGTCAGTTGCAAATCGGCACAAATCGCTTCGTTCAGTTTTCGCAGACGGCGTCCATGCTGGCCCTCGCCGGGACGTCCGTTGAAGAAATAGGCGACGACCAGGCCACGCTCCGGATCACACCATCCCTGGGATGATTGCGCCCCGCCGTGGCCGAAAGTACGGAGCGAACAAAAGGGGCCATACCCGTATGGAACGGTCTCCGCCCCGTAGCGAATCGAATTCACGATCACGCCCAATCCGAAGTCAACCTTATGCGCAAGCGTCAGATCAAATTCCCCCACCCGGTGCCGGGCAGTCATGGCGGCCACGGCCTGAGGGGTCAGGATCTGCCGCCCCTGGTATTGTCCTTCATTCAGCAACATTTCGTAGAAGGAGCCCAGTTCCCGAATCGGCCCCCGCGTATTCGCACCCGGAGAGGGCTTTTCACAACGGGCCGGCTCGTGCCAGTCCAGAAGTTGCAGACCGCCCCCCTCTCGGGTGTAGATTTTTCCCAACCGGCTTTCGTATTCCGCATATTGTGTGGGAGTCAGGCTCGTGAAGCTTTGCCGCAGGCCGAGAGGTTCAAATAGTCCCTTGCGCATCGCGTCGGGATAAGAAAGCCCCGTCAGCCGGGACAGGATCTCACCCAGGATGAACCAGCTCGATGCGGTATGGTACCCCGCCGTTTGTCCTACCACCCAGTCGGGTTCGACGCTCGAATCGCAGATCCGCCGAATGATGTCATTCCAGGACGCTTCGGGCCAGCCCGTTTCGACATTCCGGAAACCGCAGGTATGAGTCAGTATGTGGCGGATGGTGATCCCATCCTTGCCCCCCCCCGCAAACTCCGGGATGAATTTCACCACGGGATCATCCAG
>NZ_DASWWZ010000425.1:0-6544 GCF_036405755.1 Schlesneria sp. | reverse complement strand
CCCCCGTCTGTATTGCCATCTCAACCCGCAACGGAATGGAGCTGGAAGTTTCTGCCGCAGGGATTTCTGTACCACACTTACTGGGCCAGTACGGCGGAACCACGGCTCTCCACACGCGCCGTCAGTGACTCAGGAGGACACAACTCTCTCGACTCACAGATCGGCGGTCGTTTCGGCATTGTGCGATTTGGCAACGCCAATGCAGATGAGGGATTCCAGCTTGATCTTCTCGGAGGAGCGAATCTCAGACAGAACACGGACACGGATGACTGGGACATGACGGGGACCGATTATCGATACGACATTCCATTGACCTATCGGCGCGGACCTCATGCCTGGAAATTCGGATTCTATCATGTCAGTTCTCACATGGGTGATGAATTCCTGAAGTTTCATCCCTCAGTCTCGCGAATTGACTATTTCCGTAACTCGTTCTATCTCGGCTACTCATACTATGTTGTTCCCGAGTTCCGATTGTATGGAGAAATCGACTACGCCGTGCGGTCCGACTTTGCTGAACCATTGCACCTTCAGGTAGGGTTTGATTGGGGTCCCGTACGTCCGACCGGCGTTCAAGGTGCTCCGTTTCTGGCAGTAAACGGCCACCTTCGTGAAGAACTTGATTATAGCGGGAATGTCAGTATCCAGGCGGGATGGGCGTGGAAAGGGGAAGGCCGGGCGGCCGGAACGTTACGAACGGGCCTGCATTACTATAACGGAGGTAGCCCTCAGTACTCCTTCTATCGTGAAAACGAACAGCAAATCGGCTGCGGATTATGGTACGATTTCTAGTCGAGAACAAATCCGTGACCCCATCGCAACATCGCTCCACTCGTCCTTCCGACAGTCCTCTTTGCCCCCCGCGTTTGAAAAGTGGACGATGTTTGCTGAGGCGAGGCTGATTGCTTTGAAGAAAGTTTTCAGCGGACGGGTTGCAAACGATGGACGGCGTTAATCCGCCCTTGATCGGTCGGACCTGATCAAAAGGTCGAACTCGATCGGGAAGTCACTTAGCGCCCATTGCCGACCACACCCGATAGCGACTACAACGCCAATTGTGAGCCGCTGCCTGCCTGACAGGACCGTCACTCGGATCGCGGCTTCGAGTGGTCCCACCATAAACTTCAGGTGTGGGCCGCATGTGCTGCTGGCGAACATCGAAAGCTGTGAGGTCCCTCTCCACGCGGCCGAAAGATCAACTCGTCGGTTCTCCGATGCGGATGGGGGTGTTCGACCGTGAATGAACGAGTGCAGCAGAGCCCAAGCCCGATCTATTCGACAGGGGCGCTTGTCGTGTCGCTGCGTGATGTCGTCGGCCAAGATGGGCAGACGGTTCATCCACGCGGGGCGGTCGGTATCATTGTTCGTTCTCCAGGAGACCTCGATCCCACTTGTCGAGTTCGGTTTCACGACGGCTTTGAAGCAGCATTGCACCGAGCCGAGATGGTACTGCTGGCGCAGTACAAAGAAAGCGAATCCGGTGAAGTACAGATCTCTTCGACTCGCGGCAATCTCTATGATCGAGTGATCCTTCGCTGTGTGATCGGCTCACGCGCCTATGGACTCGCCGATGATCAATCGGACACGGATTACCGGGGCATCTTCCTGCCCCCGGCCGAATCGCACTGGTCGCTGCATGGCGTGCCGGAACAGCTTGAATGCCAAGAGACGCAAGAGCATTATTGGGAACTGCAGCGTTTTCTCACCTTGGCCCTCAAGGCGAACCCCAACGTCCTCGAATGCCTCTACTCACCTCTGATCGAGAAGATGACTCCGCTGGCAAGTGAACTGCTGGAAATGCGGACCATCTTCCTCTCCCGATTGGTCTATCAAACCTATAACGGTTATGTACTGTCCCAGTTTAAAAAAATGCAGGCCGATCTTCGCAATCAGGGAGAAGTCAAATGGAAGCATGTGATGCACCTGATTCGATTACTGATTTCAGGCATCGCCGTTCTGAAGCACGGTTTTGTACCAGTGCGGGTCGACGAGCACCGAGACTTGCTGCTGGCAATTAAGCGTGGTGAAGTCCCCTTGGAAGAAATTGACAAGTGGCGATTGAGCCTGCACGCTGAATTCGATCGGGCATTGTCAGGGTCGAAGTTGCCGGAACGCCCCAACTACGAACAGGCAAATGCACTGCTTGTGAGGGCCCGGAGAGCAGCGTTGTCGGAGGAGCTACCATGAACATTGATCCCAGGCTGGCAAAGCAGGTGCATTCTCACCCCTATCCGCTTTTGTTCATCACGATCAGTGGCGCACATCTTTACGGCTTTCCTTCACCTGATTCCGATTTCGATTTACGTGGCATTCATCTACTACCACTCCAGGATGTGGTGGGGCTGACCCCGACCGGTGAAACTGTCGAGAAGTCGGGCATTGATGATGGCTTGGAAATTGATCTCGTGACGCATGATGCCAAAAAGTTCTTTGGCCTCATGCTGAAAAAGAACGGGTACGTGCTGGAACAATTGCTGTCGCCGCTGATTGTCTTCACAACTCCGGAACACGAGGACTTGAAGGCCATTTCGAGAAGCTGCCTCACCAGGCACCATGCCCACCACTATCTTGGTTTTGCTCAAACGCAGTGGAAGCTTTTTCAGAGGGCAGACCCACCCCACGTCAAACCCCTGCTCTACGTCTATCGTGTGCTGCTGACAGGCATCCATCTGATGCGAACGGGAAATGTCGAAGCGAACCTGAACAACCTGAACGACGAGAGCCGACTGCCCTATATCAAGGACCTGATCGACCGAAAGACGAGGGGACCCGAATTAGGACGCCTTGAAGCCGCAGACTTCGAATTCCATCAGAAGGAATACGAACGTTTACGATCCGGATTGCAAACAGCGTTCGAAGAAAGTCCGCTGCCGGACACCCCCAGCGGCACTGCGGCATTGAATGACTTACTGGTGAGAATCCGATTGAAGACAGAAGCAAAGTAAAGACTTCCACCCACTAACTTCTGTCAGGGGATGTCTGGTTTGCAGAGCATCAGGAAGCTGAAGGCCGTGGCGTACCGATGCCAGACTGTGCGAAAGCGGGGCCACGCGATTTGTGTCCCGGTGAAAACATTGTTCAGACGATCGGCTCAGAGAGTGCCTGCAGCAATTTGGCCTGTGATTGTCCAGAAAATGCACTGTCCCTATTGAATCGCCAATGAGCACAGTCGTAATCCTTGGTCGAATTGCCTTAGCGAAACCCGCGATGGACCGGCTACCTGCTGTCGTCAACGGAGAAAGCATAGAAGATATCTCTGCCGTCTGGACTCAAGCATGAGGCGAAGTGTCTGGGCGTAATAATGTCAATGTCTGAGCCATAGTGATGGCCCGCCTTCGAAGAAAGTCGTGCATTTACCAATGTTCCTGATACTATCCGCTTCAACACTTTGGCAGATTTCAAATCTATCAGTTCGTAGATATCTGAATGTTGCCTGAAGCGACAGTCTCCGTATCCGGGAACGTACCCGACGCCGAGCCTGTCCGAATTTAATGTACAATCGAGACGACGAATCTTCGTGTCGGTGAGATTCGTCACATCAACAGCCTTTTTCCACCGATCTGTAAGTGTGTTTCCCTGCAGTATCTGCAGTGTCCTATGAGGCATAAGTGTGGCTATCGTACCGGTGGACGGATCCACAACAAATTCCATCCCTAGAACGTTATTAGAGTCTCGAAGAAATCTTGCGCACCAGGGCAACGTCAAGTGACGATTTGTTACCTCATTCCCGGTTTCGAGAAGGAATTGACGAATGCGATGATCAGTACAGATGACGGATACAACACCCGGTTCGGCATCAAAAAAGAATGCGGCAGGCTGCACATCTTTAGTTGCTGGACAGCAATGGAAGGCCTTGCCGTCAGCGAGCCGAAGTATCGTCACATTCTGTGACTCATCCAATGAAACAAAATACTGTGAACAGTTTGAAAAGCCGATCCGTAATCGCCCAAACTGTTGCTGGTTCACATTCTCTTCCCACCAGGGGAGTTCAACTCGAGCGTAGGAATTCCACGGGCGACTAAACTGTTGCGTTTGATTCGCTGGTGGTTTGGCATATCGCAATTCCCAAAGTGGTCGAAAGGGTGCCGTTTCCCAGACAGAGACCTTCATCGTGCCGACGCATAAAGCTTGCATCCCCCGGTCGGCCTTTTCTTTTCGCGCAAGTCGATCAGATTCCACTGCCGAACCAGGCTCAGTACCCTCAGCCATTGTGGCAATTTCGTTCTTCGGTGAGCTGTATCGGCTCAACAACTCACCTGGCGGAGTCCATCCCTCTGAACTGGCCATCCCCACAAAGCGACCATCAGGAGATGTAACGATTTGGTCGGGTCGCCGATGGTGATACTTGATCCTTTCGAATTTCGACGTGTCCAAATTAACGACGAGCACACAGTCTTCCGGATCTTTACCGATGTTTTTCAACGGAATCGGCCTCTTCACCTCCACCGGTGGCCCTCCAACAGAGATGATAGCGAAATCCTGGCGTTCGCCATTCGAGTGCCTCTGGGCAATCGCCATGCAAGCGCAGTAGTTCCCACCAGAGACGTTTGGCAAAACGAATGGATCTCGATCTGTGTGAAGTTCAACTCCATACTGCGGTACTGAGTCGCTCATCTCATCAACTTGAGGCGATGGTTCGGGAAGGTTATGGAGAACAAGATTAGTGTCTGCAGCTTCAGCTTGTGGAAATATTATCGGCAATATTGCGACAAGACCTAGATAACATATATGTGCTGTTACGATGGATTTGTATCGTTTATGCAACGCAATTCTCTGATTCAGTTGTTTATATTTCATTCGTTTTTCCGACCTTTATAGGAAATTTAAAGAATGACACTGAGGTACGATTATAAGCGGTTTCAAAGGGGTGCGATCCACTCTATACCGCAACTGTCTGTTGTTTTTCGAAGTTTTCAATCGGTTGAGGTTTGGGAGTTACTGGTATCGGCATTAGTAAGTGAGTGAGTGCCCGATCGCGAACTTGGTTCCAGATTCGACTGAGGGCGATGACTCGCAGCCGCAAAACGTCGCTTCCGCCTTCGATCTTCCATTTCATTCCTGAGAGTTTGAACCGCTGCGTGAACACGATTTTGCAGGCCGCTTCCGTGATACCACTTCCAATCGGGAGCTTGCGATGACGATAGTTCCGGTAGTCCATCTTTGACGCGCGTTCCCGCAGATACTGGTAGGCCGTGTAGTAGTCCTCTGTACGGCCAATCAGGCCACGAATTGCCAAGAGCGCGCCCGCGCTGCGCAAGATGCGAAAGACACCACCCGACTGTTCCTTTAAGATTTTTCGTTGCTTGGCTGACCAGGCATATGCCGCTCGACCAGGGCCGAAAATCGCTTCCGCCAGTTGTGCGACATATTGGCAGGCATGGTAGTAATCGACGATCCATTCCCACTTCAGCAGGTGTGTCGGCCGACACGGGCTTTTCATTTTGCTGAGAATCTCTTCAAAGTAAGTCTTCGGGTGATGGCCGCAATCCGTCACGTAGACCAATCGCGGGAGAACGCCTTCCCAACGCAGGAGCACCTGATGCAGCAGCGCCGTCAATTCGCCGCTGAGCGTGGTCTGGTGAGCTTCCGGCATTTGCCCCAAATAGATGGTTCCCAGCCGTCGACCGTGACGGTCAAGCACCGAGACCGTCGCCGTGCAGGCTTCCTTGTATTTGTTCTGCGAGACGACGGGGATCATCACGCCATCGCGTCCCACACTGAGGGTCGCTCCACGAGGTCCCTTCATCGCCGTTGCCTGCTGCAGCCACACAAGAAGTTGCTGCACTTGAGCCTCTTGACGATGCTCACTCATGCGTTCCGCCATTTCATGAATGACTTTCCTGACGGTTCCGACTCCCCAAACAACACCACGGGAACGTAATTGCTCCAGTAATTGTCGCTGAGTGAGATCCGCTGCCCCATGGGCAACCCAGTCTGCCAGCGCTGGAGTCGCCACGCCGGACACGATTCCCAGTTGAATCTCCAGTGGAAACAAACACGGGCCACCCGTTTCCAGCGGCTGATAGCAATAACGCAGGAGCTCAATCGGCCCGAACAGGCAATTCAGATTCCGCAATGGCGACAGGTTGCGTCGCCGGTAGTAATCCCCATTCCACAGAAACTGCTTTGGCATTTCCGCACGCTCCACTGGTTCCAGGCGATTGACCGTCCATCGCACGATCAATCGCCCCAATTCGCGCAGCAAACCTTGGAGTGCGTGTTCAAATCGCGTCAGGGCGATAGGGGAAATCTCGCCTCGGCGAAAGCTACGCACTAAACGGGCAATCCGCAACAGCGTCCCACACACCTCCAACAACAATTCCCAACTCGTCATCCGAACAATCATTGTCAAATACCGGGTGACTCGCGTAGCATCCTGCACAGCGGCGTTCCTTCCGTGGACTTTGGTCGTAGTAACCCACAGGATGCGCCAGGAACGCCGTTTTTGTATAGATCGAGTCTCCCCATACCGAACACAGAAGCCGCTTCGGTACGGTTTCTACAATTTCCCCCTCATTTCTCAGGTGCCCAGCGGATCGCACCC
>NZ_DASWWZ010000424.1:0-3580 GCF_036405755.1 Schlesneria sp. | reverse complement strand
AAGACGCTCTCCACCGAACCCGCTTCGGTGGAAGCAACGACTGAAAAGCTAAAGCAACCACCACCAACCCGAACAAAAACGCTCTCCACCGAACCCGCTTCGGTGGAGAGCAACGACTGAAAAGCTAAGGCAACCACCACCAACCCCAACAGAAGACGCTCTCCACCGAACCCGCTTCGGTGGAAGCAGCGACTGAAAAGCTAAAGCAACCGCCCCCAACCCCAACAAAAGACGCTCTCCACCGAACCCGTTTCGGTGGAAGCAGCGACTGACAAGCTAAGGCAACCACCACCAACCCCGACGTTCGAGCAGGAAGTCGTCGATCTGCGACGTCCAGAGAAAATCCATTCGGGAGGCCGGCTGGAGTTCGAAGTCGAACTTGAGTTTGCAAAGGATATGGAATGGGGATCTTTGCTGACGATTGAGTTTCTTGCCCCGTTCGATCGGACCGAGGGGCGCCGATCGTTCGGCGGCGTGACGAGACCCTGGTGCCGAAAGTACGGGCCTGTCGCGACACTGGAACTCGACGCCCCAACGCAAAAAGGAAAGTATCTCGTTGAACTTCAGGCAACCTCATCTGAGTTCGAACCACCAACCCAGCTCCTTGGGCGGGGAGTTATTCTCGTTGAATAAAGACAAACACAGACATTGCGAACCTTAGCGGCTCAGTCGTGGCTCACGACCGGCGCAGGAGGGTCGTGGGGAAGAATCTCCTTCCTTCCGGCGGAATTATTGGTCCCTGTTGTTCAAGGACCAAGTCTCGTCCAAACGTTTGGCTGTTTGGGCTCGCTGGGATCCTGCTTCTTGCTGACACTGCCCGTGTTCAAACATCTTCTGCTGGGACGAGACAATCGAAGAAAGAAATAGTTCAGATCGCAGAGCTTCATCATCCATCGCATGTCATCAGAAATCATCTGCGAGGCACAGGTAGTACGAACGCGGCACGGATGATCGAGACGTAAGCGGGACGTGTTGCGAGTGATCTTGCGAAGCTCGGGACGCGACCGACGGTCTGGTTGTGGCGTGACTCGGTCGCGCCCGGGAAAGTCATGAGTTTGAGTCGTCCAGCCGGTGTGAGATTGTTGTCTCAGACGGTCAATGTCGCTGCGGCCAGGAACCGCGGAATCCTGCATCAGACGGGAGAAAAAGGAATCGTCGCCCGCGTCGGATGGCGACAGGAGGTCATCAGGAAGTGCGGATGAGAGCGGGATTTACAGTCCGTCTCGGCGGGGATGGAGCACGACCGAAGACAGCGGCAAGACGCGCTGCGACGAATTCGAGGTCATCGATCTTGACGTCACGGGCTGGCCAATTGGCCAGTCCGTGGCCAGCCGCTGGCCAGTCCCATGTCTTTGGAGGATCAGGTGTTAAGTAATTTGGACGGGACTGGCCCGGCTGGCCAGGGATTTCTGGCGAGCCTCCCCCTGGGGCCGACTCAGGAAACGTGACGCTTCGCTGCAAGCGGTCACTTCAGAACCGCATAACGAATCAACGGCACTATCGTTATTTGACAATTCGGGAGAAGTCGTGCCCCCCACCGCTGGTGAAGAGGGGGGGGGGGCACGCAGGCGATCCGTACCAAGAGCGGCTCCGTCGATCGGGTGTTCGCAGCTTTGTCTGCTACACCTTCCTCCGAAGAATGTGGGGGAGTGAAAAGCTTCGCCCGAAGCCCGGAATTCTCGCAGCGGTTCTCAGAAAAGGTGACACTGATCGGCAAAGTGGTCGTCCGCAATCCGCCTGTCCGACTGCCGACTCGGATGTGGTTGCCGCGCGGAGGTACTTCCGTCGCACCAAACATTAAAGTTGAGATTTGGAAACGACAAAGTTAATGGACTGGAAGCGGACTGCGCGACACATGTCATAGACATGGATCACATCCCCCAGGGGGACTTCTGCAGCGACATCCAGATTCACGGGAATCTCGGTCGATGCCCGCGCGAGATCTTTGAGTTTCGCATCCAGCCCGTCCATTTCACGAAACTCCTGTCCTTCCAGAAACGTCACCGTCTCTGTTTCCACGCGTGTCAGTCGGATCGAGACTTCACCCAGCGGTTTCTCGGCCGGCTCCTTCTCGGTGGCACTGATCGCACCGGCGGTAAAGTCCGTCGTCAGCAGTAGCTCTTTCATATGCCCCGTTGAGGCACAGATGAAAAAGATGAGGAGCTGAAAGACCACGTCAATCAGTGGAGTCATGGCCGTCTGCATATCCACCTGGGACGCTCGTTGTCGCGATGTGGGAATACGCATGCTCAGTGACTTCAGAGATTTTCAGAAACCAGACACCCCACCGAGGTTAACGATTTTTCGGGGATCTCCATAGAGGGACACGATTTGCCGGCGAGCCAGGCCCTCGACCAGTTAAAATCCCCTACTCCACCCATTTCTCACAAGTGAGAGACAATGTGTCCGCTGCGCACAGGAACGTTGCCCAATTCGCCGTCTGCCGGGAAAGTTGGTTGAGAAGAGATGAAGGCCGGGACGGCAGGTCACCGAAATCAACCACATCGGCAGTGACTTGATCGTCAGCGACTTGATCCGCTGGCTCCGAAGCTGACGTCAGGTCTCAGTGAGAGGTAGAATCAGCAGCCTTTGCGCAAGAGTCGCAACCTTCCAGGCGAGACTGCTGCGAGGTCGCTAGTCGGATCGTCAATTTGGTGTTTGTTTGTGTCCAAGAGTGAAGATCGTGGTGCTCGAGCTTGTTGCACAGGGTTCAGAGACGGAGCAGCACTGGCGGAAACGGCTGGAGCCGGGTCAGCGTTACTGCATTGGTCGACACCCCGAGTGTGAACTGAGCGTCAAATGGGACCCGCAGATCTCGCGGCAGCATGTCCAGATTGATGTGCATCCTGACCATCTTCAGCTGTCACGCGTCGAAACGGCCAGAAACCCGCTGTTTTTCGCGGGGGAAGCGGTAGGAACCTGTCGC
This sequence comes from Schlesneria sp., assembly GCF_036405755.1. Lineage (NCBI taxonomy): Bacteria > Pseudomonadati > Planctomycetota > Planctomycetia > Planctomycetales > Planctomycetaceae > Schlesneria > Schlesneria sp. The sequence continues at coordinate 654 of NZ_DASWWZ010000424.1, read as the reverse complement.
GTCGAAGTCGGTCAACACTTCGTGGTCGGTTCGACCTCGTTCCATGTCACACAACCTGAAACCGAAGTGGGGATTGTCGCAGCACCGTTCGAAGAAGTGGCATTCAAACGGGCAGAGCTCCGGAAAATCCGCTACCAGGACCCGGAAAACCGGATCGAGGTCTTAACTCATCTCCCAGAAGTGATCTCGGGGGCTCGCGACGATAGCGAGCTGTACTACCGCCTGGCGAACCTGCTGCTGAAGGGGGTCGTTCATGCAGAAGCGGTTGCGATCGTGACCACATCGGGGACAGAAGAAGTGCAGATGCTGCACTGGGATCGGAGACACGAAACCGCGGGCCCGTTTCGTCCCAGTCGTCGTCTGGTAACGGAAGCAATTGAGCGGCGTCAGTCGAGCGTGCTGCACATCTGGGAAACAGATTCGCCTGTCCCCAGCGACAAGACGCTGACGCAGGAATTCGACTGGGCCTATTGCACGCCGGTGCCGGGACTCGCCATGGAACCGGCAGGACTGTATGTCGCCGGTCGGATGGGAAAGACCTTCGTTCCCGGAACGACGCTGTCGGACGCCCTGCAACTGGAGGCAGATGTCAAATTCACCGAGCTCGTGGCCGAGATCATCAGTTCGGTCATCCGTGCCCGACGGCTGGAACGG
>NZ_DASWWZ010000423.1:0-7513 GCF_036405755.1 Schlesneria sp. | reverse complement strand
GGCGATGGATTTGTTCGCCGCTTCTCTCTCCGCAGTCGAATCCCGAACGATGTCTGGATCACGCATCCCCTCATCAAATTGCGTGGGGTCGAACAGCAAGCCACGCTCTTTCACTGCTTCCTCCACAGGAGCCGCTTCCGCTTTCGTCGCCTGTCGGAGGGATGCGGCCTTGGCCCTGATCGCTTTCGGTCCCTCTGCGGCCAGCTTGGATTGCTCATCGACGGGCAGTTCCGCGACTCCAGCCGCCGCCCCGACGGTGACCTCGCCGGACTCGACGGCCGCTGTGATCTCCGGGACAGCTTTCTCTTTGACCTTCCGGGCACGTTTCACGGTCGCGACGCTCACATTGAGCCTTGCCGCTGCTGTCTGGGTGGAGGGTAGCTCAATTGAGCTATGCTGATTCGCACCCAGTTTGAGTGTGGCAACGTTCGCGGCCACCATGCCTCTCTGCGATTCCGTCAAATGGCGCCGGTGGAGATTCAGTGACAAGACATGATCTATCGGGTCCGGAATGTCTGCCGCCGGTATCAGATCCGAATGTTCGCGGTAGGCCAATCCGACCTCTTTCAACGCCTTCAGCCGGTTTCTGCCATCGAGCAGTTGGGCATCGTCCCAGGTCTCGCCAATGAACTGAAGGCGAGTGCGAACCCCGTTTTCGCGGATGTCCTCTACGAGCGTTGCAAGCTCGTTCTTGGGCATCTCTGGAAAGAGCATTGCTGCGGGGTGGATCCTGACTTCATTTTGCATTGCGTACTTCCTCCGTGAAAGTCTGTGGTTGGGCTGAACGCCCCTGGGTTTTGATCAAACAAGAGTGGAGAAATGGGCTAGTCGAGATCCGACTCGAAGCACACTGTTCGCCACCAACATGGGTGTCTGCGGTTGGGAGTCGCACCCACGCATGACGACGATTACCAGCGGAACCAGGACAAGCGCTCGCCACCAGAAATTGAGGAACTGGTTGTCCGAAAACGCGATGAAAACCACACAGAACTCCTTGAAAAATAGGCCCGGAACCAGACCGGACAGCGAAAACAAACTCTCTCTAATCTAGTTGGGTCCCCCGCTGAGGTAACTTACGTCGATCGCGCAGGAGGTACCTACGCAATTCGCTGCCCGCAACTCTTTACACCAAATCTTCTTGCGCACATACAAATAGTACCCGCACCATTAACAAGTTGACGTAACTCATATCTGCCATCTTCATCACGACCGCTCCCACAACATCTCGCTCACGTTAGTATCCCATCCGCTGACCAACTGAGTGCGGAACCTGCGAACCTGCGGAACCTTTTTCCCTGTAACTAAAATGGCATATAAATAATTCACATATGCACGTTTCTCTCTCGCATGTATGTGTTTACCAATAAGGTTCAGCAAGGTTCAGCACTCCGATGTATGTTGTTGCCTCATCACTATTTAAGGTGCGGAACCTCCACCTTCGCAGAGGTTCGCGGCAGGTTCAGCAGAGGGGTCAAGGTTCAGCACTTTCGAGCAATGCGACGCGGTAGCTGTTCCCGGAACGATGCTTCTCGCGTAGGAACTGAAAGATTCGGCCGTCATCCGTGCGGAACCTTTCGTTGATGTAGCGGCCAGCGATCGTCCCGAGCTTCGTCGACAGCGACCGTGGCGTTCCGGTTCCGAGGTCAGCGCTGAGCAGGCCCCTCCCTTGGCACAGATCCACCAATTCACTCGGAGACCATGTTCCCTGAGGGTGGTCTCCCAGGATGCCCACGAGTTCGTTGAACTCACTTCGCGTCCCGTCGAGCGCGACAGCCGTCTCCTCGGCATTGGTAAGAAAGTCTGGCTCGTCGTTCACATGGAGGATTCCTCCGACGATCTTTCCCCAGTCCCGCTTATTGAATCGGGTCGAGACATCCGCGAGCGGCTTTCCTGCTGCAATCCAGACCTGGACCATGTTGATCAATTCGCCCAGCAGCTCTCGCCGGTGCGCCAGGGCGTAGCCCTCGGGATCATTCACACGAAAGGTACGACGCTTCGGATCGCCTTCGTGCTCGAGATTGATCACGATGCTCCGGCTCACGAGATCGAGACTTACATCGGGCGCGTTTGCGGTCACACAGAAGATGTGCGAATTCTCCGCACGGATTTCTAGCGACTTACCCAGCAACCTGAACGAGAGCACCGGATCGGTGATCGACCGTTCCAAGCACGCCGACTCGATACGTGGCTTGCGGCCCTGTCCCTTCGCGTTATCGATGATGATCGTGGTCGATCCGCGCCGAACGATGGAACCGAGCCGCTTCTCGAACTCCTCGTCGTTTGCGTTAAAGGATGCGGTTTCTGTCGCATGACCATCTCGAATGATTGCGATGAGCTGCGCCAGAACTGATTTGCCAAGGCCAGGCTGGTTTCCGTTGAACAGGGCGGCAGGTTTCGCACCGATGAATCGTGGTACCAGGATCCCCGTCAGCAGAACCCCGATGTAGTTGGTTCGGTCCGCAGGCGACTTGAAGCAGAAGTCCCGCAATAGCCGGTCCAGGTATTCCGTACCCGCACGAGCTTCGACTAGCTCTCCCGAGGAATAGATCCCTGAGCCGGCATCGAACCCGGAAGCGACGAGCCTCCAATCTTCTGTAAAAACAGGATTCCGCGTGAAGAGCTTAATTTCAGGGAGCTGGTGCCGCTCCAGGTGATTGTTCAACCATGTGCCACCGTAGGTTGCAGGAAGCGGCTTGTATTCCCCACCGTCATCCTTCACAAAATAGAACTCCACGAATTGACTCAGTAGACCCGCAAGTTCCGGAGGTGAGAGGACCGTCGAGATCGAATCTTTCTTAATTGCGACAAGTTGTTCACATCTTAGGAAACAACAATTGGAACGAAGCAGATGCTGACTGATTTCCCGCAATGTTACACTGACGGGAATGTTCGCCGCATCAATTTGAATGGTCGGTGTTTCTCCCAGAGGACCGTGTTCCCCTCTCTCAGCGGAGTTTGGATTGAAGAATTCCTGATGCGAAGGTGCATCCGCCGAACGACTCTGGTCCGGCATTTTTGTAGCGACTTTCTCAGACATGTTGACGCGGCACTCGAATTCGGCCTTGTCCCAGGTCACGTCGAAATAACGTCGGCCCTGCTCGGCAAATTTGCCGACGTCTTCTACAAGTGACCAGACATGCTCCTTGCCGATGCCTTTGGAAATCGAGAAGCAGCAAAGCCCAAAGTCCGCTTCAGACCGAAGGCCGGGAGGAGCCAGAGAACAGGTGGCGACCAATTCGTTGAGTCGATCCGATTTCGCTGCTGATGGCTTCCGAGCCTTAGGCAGTGGCAGCGATGCAATTGTCCTCATCCGCTCGTCATCAGACGACGCAATACACAGTGACTCGAATAACGAGATCGGGTAACGACGCCCTGGATCGCATTCAGTCAGTTCCGCGGCAACGGGTTCACGACCGTTACGCTGATCCTTACGGTTGAACGACCCGGGGATTCGCAGCAACCGTGAAAGGTCAGTTGTGTGATCACCTCCACAGGCTTTCCCGATCCCTGCTACGATATTCTGTAAGTGTTGAGCCTTGTTGCTGAGGCGGGAGGCGTACCGTTGCTTGTCGAGGTAGATTCGCTCGCCGTCTTCGATCGTATACTTCCGAGGCTTTCTTCTCCCACCAGGGAGTTCCACCCATTCTGTTTTCACAGGAGTTGGCGGCCCAACGTCATCGATCAGGTAAGGCTCATCCAGCAACCAGTAGAAATGAACGCCGTTTCCAGAATTCACGACGATCGAGGGTTTCGGAATGTCAGCGTTCCCGACCCGCTCCAGTGCATCATCGACGGATACATGGTCAATGTCTGCCCACACGCATCGCACGGTGCGGATCTGCCAGGCGAGGTCATACTCACCTTGTCGACCAAAGCGGGGACAAACGCCGAAGAAAAGATTGGTCAAGTTCTTTTCAGAAGACCTCAGCAGTTCGCGAATGGATGTCCGCAGAATGGCCGGATCCGCACGGCGATACCCCGTATTTGCGTAATCGACTTGGCTTCGCTTCTTCCCGTTTTCCGTCCAAGTTTCAATCGGACGAAACAGGACAATGTCATCTGCGGCGAAAACCGTCGTGAGGAACGCGACCGGGGTTTCGATTGACTCGTCGAGCGTCTGAGTGCTTGCAGGTTCCATTAGACGAACCTCTTTATATTGAGGTCTCGTGGTGGCCTTTTTACCGTCGGTTCCCTGGGGACGACGCTTCTAGCGAGTTCAAAAACTTCGAGTGCATCGGGGGAAACTCGGAACCGAGGCTTCATGGACCCGCGCTTTGCCAGGTTCAGAGCCTTCAGTTCACCCGAGCGAATCCAGCCAATGACGGTCTCAGGCTTGCAGCCATAGCGGGCGGCAATCTCTGGAGGCGTCAAAAAACGGATCGGGTCGGAAGGCACGGTTCAGTTTGCCTCCCGAGTCGAAGAGCGAGCTTCGTCAAACGCGGCAAGATCAGCGGGGTCGATTCGCCAACGCGGAACACCGTCAGGCCTGCTGGCGTAATTGATCGCGCGTAGTTGGCCGGAATGAATCCAGCCGAGAACTTTCGCTGTATTGATGCGACGGCTCTTTGCGACTGCCGCTGGCGATAGAAAAACCACCACTTCCGCTGACATACCGAACACTCCAGAATGCAACCAATTCGACTTGGTTGCCATCTTTCATTTTCGTCGGCTAACGTCAGCGCCTATCGGTCCCCAGGGGACATCCGGGACGACTACTGGGAAATCTACCTGTTTTTGGCAATTGCCAAGGAGAATTTTGCGTTCGAGAGCTTGATCCCTTGCCGTCTTGCCTCATCCTTTATTGCTTTCACAGACGGATTGCGCCCCAAACGTTTCATAATGTTTCCAACCAGTATGATTTCTTGGTCAGTTGGTTCATCGGCTCGTGGGAACGTGGGCAACTGCAGCCGCTCCACCACAGAGATCGCCCTGCGCAATTCGTCGACGGCGAATGCCATAGAATCGAAGCTGAAATCGAAGTTCGGACGATCCGTCTCAGTAGTGTAATGTTGAAAGAAATACGCGTTGACGTTTGCCAACGTTGTGCAGACCACATCGTAGCGATCCGTCCCCGCAGTCAGATCGTAAATCGTCCTCAGGTGCTGCAACAGTTGCTGTAAACTGGTGATGGGATGATCAGGTAGGATCGGGTCATTGTCTTCTCCGAGCAACTGCCAGTGTTTTGGCAAATCCTCCGTGCGAATCTTGGCGAGGATCTTGCCTTGGATGTGTGCCAGGCCAGCGACCGCATCCTTATGGAATTGGCGCGCCGTTAAGACAATATCAAGCCTACACGTTTCTGGAATTGGAAAGCCATCACTCTCGATTCCGACTCGCCGCAATAGTTCGGGGAGACGCCTATTGAGCCACTGACAGTCCACCATAATTCTGTCGATTGTCACCCGGGCGCGTTCCGGATCATCTCCGTCCGGAACTGGTGACACGCCGAGTTTCTGGTGGATTGTTAGCCTGAGAATGCGGATAGCATTGCAGAGTTCAATCCGATTGTTAGCGCAGGAATCGGGAAGATACTGCAGCTTCCATGATTCGTCGTCCGTCTTAGGTGGGACTTTCGTTTTGTCACTACTCAAATGTGATTTGCTCCCGAAGCTTGGTTTTCGTATTAATAGCCGCAATCGTTGATAGTCTCGACGAGTAGCTACTTCTCGGTCAAGCATTCACCGGAATGCATGGCGTGATTTCTGAACGGAACGCGAAGTCGAGCGAATATGACATTTTCACCACCGCAGCCTGTGAAACTGAGCGACGCTGAAGAAAAGTTGTTCAGCAGGATCGCGCAGTTTGACGGAAAGGCACTTTCGGCTTACGAAGAATGGACGAGCACCGCAGACGCGATGGAAGAGCTTTTCGTCTCGCTCGTCGAACGCAAAGCGATTCCAGAGATTCGCCTTCGACTATTCACCGACTCGGATCTGGCAGAAACAGGGAAGAAGTCCTGCCAAGAGATATTCGAATCGAATGGGGGCGGATTTCAAAATCGTAGGCATCAGGCAGCGAGTTCGGGCGTGACGCAAGTTGTTTGATGGAAGAGTTCTTCTGCTCTCCCCGCTTTGATCCATGCTCGGATTCGGATGATCGTTTCCGCGTTCTCCCGTAGCCAGTAGACGGCATTGCTTTTGACACGCAGGTTGATGACGCGACGAACGGCGCTCTCGATGGCACCACTGCCGATCGGCAGCTGGTGATCGCGCGCATGAGAATAGTCCATGCGACGATTGGTCAGTCCGTTCGTGATGAAATAGTTCAACCAGGTCTTCTGGTCTTTCGTCCTGTGTGAGCCCAGTAGCGATCGAATCTCATCGACCACTGCCCCGATCTCTCCCCGCCAGAGGCGTTTCTTTTGAGTCGTCAGCCAGCGCGACTTGCGACTTCCCGTGAGCGACTTACTTTCGGCAATCTTGCCCAGATATTCCATCGCGTGCCAGAAGTCGATCAATTGCTGGACCTTTTCCTCAAGGAGTCCCAGCGACTTGATCAGCTTGGGGATCCGCCGCCAGATCCAAGTGGCGCCATCCGCCACGAAGAGGATGCGAGCGGCTTCCGTCAAGTCGAGCCCCCGCAGGTAGGCCAGCAGTAATGCGAACAGTTGGTCACACGAACCCATGGTGCCGTCAATGACGGGGGCGAAGTCGCTCGCCATCCGGCCCTCTTCATCCACGGCATAGATGATGAAGAGTCGTGGTTCACGCCATTTCGGTGAGAATCGCTTGCGCCCCTTCTTCGTTTTGCCTCGACGTCGCTCCCGCAAACGGACACGCCCCCCATCCAGCGACACCACAATCCGTCGGCCCGACACTGTTCCCGTCGCGGTCATTGAACCGAGGTCGGTCATTCGCCGAAGTAATTGGCCCATTCCCGCAGTCACCGTTCGCAGTTGGTTGACGGAGATGCTGATCCCTTCTTCGGCGAGCATCGTCACCGCCTCATCATAGGATCCCAGCAGTGCCGCGGCTTTCGCCATCCGCGTGCGGATTTGTGGGGTGTAATGACCGGCAATCCCCAGCAGCATCAGCATCGGAAACAAACCCCGACGACTGTTCCCACCCGATTGGCAACGGTGGTAATACGTCACCATGAGTGTTACGGCGACGTCACCTGGAAGATGAACTTTCTTCTGGCGTATTCCCTGAGAATGGTAGGTCCTTGGCAGTGACTTGATAAACTGCCGTTCCTTCAATCGCAGCTCGCAAGAGTGAGTTGCCCGAATTAAGTGAAGACCCAGGCGGAGCGATGCCAACTTTCTGCCCAGGGCGGCGTACTGCTGCTCATACTTCGTCACGTCGGCAGCGGAGCGGAGATCGACAGTCATCCCCCAATCCCGCAGTTCTGCTTCGACGACACTCGCCTCCGCTTCCAGTCGTTGATATTCTGCGTTCATCCGTGAATCGCTCCCTGAAAAAACGTTGTGGTAAACGCTCTTTACAGCGATTCACGGACTTTCTCATACCCCAATTTCTTGTCGAACAATTCCCGACAATTTCAGAATCCGCCC
>NZ_DASWWZ010000422.1:0-2827 GCF_036405755.1 Schlesneria sp. | reverse complement strand
TCGGATAAGACAATTTCTCGTTGATTTCGGGACGGCAGCGGAACCAGTCCCCACTTTTCAACACACTGATAAAAGCGAGTCGTCAAGTGAAGTCATTTTCCTCTGCGATCACCACGTTCTCATCACTGATGATCGCCCTTTATGCCTCAACCCTCCTCGGGCAAACGAACTCTTCGAGCACCGCCATTGTTACCTACGATCAGGTGCAACCTGTATTCAAGAAGCATTGCGTCAGTTGTCACGGCATCGAACGTGAACGGGGCGATCTGGACCTTTCGTCGACAGAGGGAATCAAGTCGGGCTCTTCATCGGGACCCGTCGTGATTTCCGGCAAGCCTGAAGAAAGTCTGCTTTACGCCGTGACTGCACATCTTGAATCGCCCCGGATGCCGCCAGGGAAAGCGAAGATTCCGCAACGGGAACTTGACCTGATCCGAAGCTGGATCGAAGGGGGACTGCGAGAAAAACCCGGAAAGTCCATTGCCGCGACTTCGGTGAAGAGTAAAGCCCCTTCAACCACGGCAGCGACTAAAGAGCCTGTTCCGAATTCGATCACTCGATCACTGCCCCGCCTGACTGCCGTGACGGCACTGGCGATCAGTCTCAAAGATGGATCCGTTGCCGTATCGGGCTTGAAAGAGATCCTGGTGTTTCCTCAAGGAGGGGCGACACCTCCCAAGGTCGTTCCTTTTCCGGAAGGCGATCTCCATGCGCTGCGATACTCGCGCGACGGTGAATGGCTGATTGCCGGCGGAGGAATCGGTGCCGAATCGGGCAAAGTCGTCGCTTTTAATGCCGCAACCGGGCAGAGACTGTTCGATGTCGGCAACGAAGCCGATGTTGTGCTGGCTTTTGATGTCTCACCCGACCGTCGATTGATCGCACTCGGTGGTCCCGGCAGAAACGTGAAACTCTTTCGCACATCTGATCAACAACTCGTTCATACATTACAAAAACATACGGACTGGATCTTGTCGATTGCGTTCAGTCCGGACGGCTTGCTCCTGGCCAGTGGTGATCGATTTGGTGGTCTGCAAATCTGGGAAGCTGCAACAGGAAAGCCCTTCTACTCGTTGCGCGGACACACCGGTTCAGTGACTGCAGTTGCTTGGGGAAAAACTTCTGACAACCTGCTATCCACTGGTCAAGATGGATTCCTGCGATTGTGGGACATGCATCGGGGCTCACCTATCAGGACGTGGAATGGCGAGCTGGGAGGAATCGTCTGTGCAGAATGGACGACATCCGGTGAGATTGTCGCAGGTGGACGGCAGAAACAATTCGCTGTTTTCGACCCACAGGGACAGCGACTGCGGGACTGGACCATGTCCGATGAAGTTGTCGAACTGGCAGTCAACTCAGATGGAACTCAGGTCATTGCCGGAGACGCATCAGGACATCTGGCAGCCCGGTTCATCGCGAATGGAGAGTTGGCTGGGGACTACTCGATTCCCGTCGCAGAACATTCATCGGGCGAACGTACAGACAACGCGGCCGCGTCAGTTGCTCTCTCAATACCGCAGCGCAAGCCACGTTCAAAACCCGTCAATGCATCCTCTACTGATCATGCCTCGATGAGTTCCCCATCGCCGGGTGCCTCGTCTGAAGTCACAACCGATGAAGCGAGATTACAGAAAACACTCGAGGCGCTTCACGGTACGGAGGCCGCGATTCAGGCCACGGAAGAGTCTCTGGCAAAACTCAAGACTTCTGCAGCGGCGCTGCGACAGTTGATCGAAGCCCAATCCACTCAAGCTGAGAAGCCGAAGGATGCAGCAAAAGCAAAATAGGTCAGCGTCACGCGACGATTGAAGTGTCTACTACGAAGGATTTGATGTGAAACTGCGATTAATACTGCTGCTACTGACCTTGATTGCCACATGCGTCGATTCGACAAACGGTGAAGACTGGCCGGGATGGCGTGGCCCCCGTGGTGACGGCATCAGTCTGGAAACATCCGCACCGCTGTCATGGTCTGCAACTGAAAATATTGGCTGGCGCACTCGATTACCGGGAAATGGACTCTCTTCTCCGATCGTGTTGGGAAGCCGCGTATTCGTGACCGCAGGTAACTCGAGCGATGAAACACGCCGGGTAATCTGCCTTGATACAGCAACGGGTGAAATCCTCTGGAACGTCTCGGTTCACCAAGGCCCCGGTGGCACCATGCACCGATTCAACTCAACGGCGTCGAGTACCCCGGTCAGCGACGGTAAACTCGTGTTTGCGACATTTGTTGATGACCGCGGACTGTACGTCGTCGCCCTGGACTTTGATGGGACGATTGTCTGGGCTAAGAACCCAGGGACGTTTTACTCGAATCACGGATTCGCTGCGTGCCCTGTCATTTACGGTGAGGGAGTCATCATCAACGGACAGCAGGACGGCGAAGCGTTTGTCTGTATGCTTCGCCGAACGGATGGTCACGAACTCTGGCGTCACATCCCGACGACGAATCTCCGTTCCTTTTCCACCCCACTGTTAACCACCGTGGAAGGAGAGGACCAACTCATCCTGACCGGTTCAGCCAAAACCCTTGGTCTGAACCCGAACACTGGTGAAACGGTCTGGCACGCGGATGGACCAAGTCAGAAATTTGTCTGCACACCTGCCGTCGGCCATGGGATGGTCTTCAGTTTTGGTGGTTCACCCGATAAGCACGCGATGGCCTTACGACTGGGAGGACGGGGTGATATCCTGCAATCCGGACTCGCCTGGCGAAACGAAAAATCCATGCCGTATGTCCCATCACCCATCCTGGTCGGAAATTACCTGCACATCATTAACGACAATGGTGTCTATACCTGCCTGGAACCTCGTACCGGCA